>VHAW01000111.1 GCA_016872225.1 Sphingomonadales bacterium
GGAATGGTATCAACAATTTACAACAATGGAGCGTTGCCCTCAAGGCCATGGCGCTTCCTGATGCAGCGGATCGCATTGCAGAGGACATGCTTCAACTGTTACTGGAAGGAGGCAAGGTATGAACCCCATGGCCTATAATCGTTATTTCCTCGTGGGCATTGGAGGAATTGGTATGAGTGCCGTGGCCAGATTTCTTCTCAGTTCAGGGAAGGAAGTTGCTGGCTACGATCGAACAGAAACGGATTTGACCCGAGCCTTATGCTCGGAAGGGGCCGTGATCCTTTATGACTTGGATTCCTCGACTTGTCCGTCTCCCTTTGATGAGCACCCGGAACATTGTTTGGTGATTTATACTCCGGCCATTCCTTTGGATCATGTTTGGATGAATTTCTTCCGAAACGGTAACTATACAATCATCAAAAGAGCCAGGATGCTGGGCCTCTTGACTATGCGAAAGCCAACCATCGCAGTAGGTGGAACGCATGGTAAAACCACCACATCTTCGCTAGTGGCTCATTTGCTTCGCTGCGGTGGAGTGGATGTTACCGCCTTCCTAGGCGGATTAGGGGTGAATGCTACCAGCAATTTCATGATGGGTGGCCCGGATTCTCTGATGGTGGTGGAAGCGGACGAATACGATCGTTCATTTCATGAATTGCAACCTCAATGGGCTGTGGTGACTAGTACCGATCCTGATCATCTTGATGTTTACGGTGATCCAAACACGGTGCTTAAATCCTATAAACAGTTTGCCGAATCCGCTAGCCGAACTTTGGTCACACGCAATGGTTTGGACTTAAAATCCATGGAAGGTGTTGACCATCTTCGTTATGGGGATTCTTCTTGCATTTGGGCTGATAACATTGCCGTTTCAGAGGGTTATCTGTGGTTTGACTATTGCGGGAAAACTGTGATCAAGGATATCCCGAGTATTCTTCCCGGAGACCATAACATCGAAAATGCATTGGCCGCCATCACCATTGCCTTGGAATGCGGGGTTAAGCCGGATGCGATTGCCCCTGCCATGGCCGATTTCAGAGGAGTTAAACGACGATTCGAGTATGTTGTCCGGGGCCGAAAGCGATGGTTGATAGATGACTATGCTCATCATCCCCGAGAAATTGAAGCGTTGATCCGCGGAATACGGTTGATGCATCCTCATAGCCGTGTTTTGGGAATTTTTCAACCCCACCTATACAGCAGAACTCGGGATTTTGCACCTGAATTTGCGGCCTCACTTAGCAGCTTGGATTATTGTATGTTGTTACCCATTTACCCAGCAAGGGAATTACCCATGGCGGGCGTCAGTAGTGAAATGATCGCAACGTCCATGACATGCCCTGTTTCTTGCCTTTGTCCAGACGACTTGCAAAATGGGCGTTGGTTGGAAATAGTATGGGAGAATGATGCCGATTTACTCGTCACTATTGGCGCAGGGGACATTGATCAATACTTGCCTTTGCTTGTGGATCGAATTATGTTGGAATCAAATCAATCAGAACCAAGATGAAAAGTATTATTGCAACTTGGTTGACAAGCCCCTCCATGAGGAAGGCCTTGAAAGGATTGAGGATGCTTGGCTCAGTAGCCTTATGTTTGACGGCCTGGGGTTTTGCCCAAAATGATCTTGAGCAGGCTCCAACCGCAGCTGTTCGTATTCTGTGGGAAGACGTTCATGGCTTACATATGCTTAAGGAAAGCGATATTCACAGTCTTTTGGGGCCAGTTCAAGGCAAGTCCAAAGTAGAAATTTTTCTGAAAGAGCAAGCCCTGCAGAAATTGCCATATCTCGCAGATGCCCAGTTGTGTTATGGTGCAGATAATTATTTGAATGTCATTTTAAATCATAGAGAGCCCATTTTGAGGGTATTGCCTGAGAGAACTTCGGGGTACTATCTCGCAGTAGACGGGGTCGGTTTGCCGTTGAAACCTGATTTTGCGACTTCTGTTCCTTTATTGATAGGAATGATTCCTCAACGGGCTCCTTTGGCTAATCAACCATACATCAGGGGTGTGTCCTTGGCGCTGAAAGTAAGGGAATGGATTACCAGGGATACCCTCTTGGAACCTATTATCACTCAATATGTGGTAGCGGGAGAAGATTCCAATGCACTGATTTTACGGACCGTTACAGGTCAGGAAATTTGGGTAGGCACCTCTATGGATCTGACCCATAAATTATTTAAATTATCTTCTTTTTACAGGCTAGTACCGGTGGACTCTTCACCGGAGTCATTTCATCATATCAATTTAGTTTTCAAAAATCAAATCGTATGCCGTTAAATTTCCCAACTTTTAGACCCTCATCAAACCCTCAGCTTGCTCCAGCTGAGACTCCTGTTATCCAAGCCCCCGAAATGCCCTTGGTAGTCGGTTTAGATATTGGTACCACCAAAATTTGTGCAGTGGTGGGAATGCGTAATGCAAACGGCAAAGTAGACATCCTGGGTATGGGGAAGGCAGTCTCCCATGGGGTGAACCGTGGTACTGTTGCGAATATTGAATTGACGGTTAAATCCATTACCGAGGCTGTTAACGAGGCATCTACCGCATCGGGTGTGGATATTGGCACGGTTAATGTGGGTATCGCCGGACAGCATATCCGTAGTCATCAGCAGCGAAATATGTTAACACGTCATGACCGGCAAACTGAAATATCTCGTGAAGATGTGGATCGTTTGCGTACTGAAATTTTTCGAGTTCCACAACAGGCAGGATATGAAATTATTAATGTTTTAGCTCAGGATTATATCGTCGATGGAGAGAAAGATATTACCAATCCCGTCGGCATGAGTGGCATTACCTTGGAAGGAATGTTCCATGTCATTACGGGATCCGTTGGGGCGATCATGAACATCAAACGTTGCGTGGAGCGGGCTAATTTGGAAATTGAAGGCCTTACCTTGGAACCGCTTGCATCCGCACAGGCTGTGTTAGGTGAAGATGAAAAGGAAGCTGGAGTGGTCCTCGTGGACATAGGTGGTGGAACTACAGATGTGGCTATTTTTCACCAGAACATTATTCGACACACTGCTGTCATCCCTCTAGGCGGCAATGTGATTACTCACGATATTCAAGAAGGATGTTCCGTGCTTTTTGATCAGGCCGAGGCATTGAAGGTCCGTTTTGGATCGGCGGTAGCCCACAGCAATATGGCCAATGAGGTGGTTTCTATTCCCGGCCTTCGAGGCAGAGAGCCCAGAGAGGTAAGCGTACATACCCTGGCCAGCATTATCACGGCCCGCGTCAAAGAAATTATTAAGCACGTTCAGTTTGAAATACGGAACTCGGGTTTGGAAAAACGACTAAGTGCCGGAATTGTTCTTACGGGTGGGGGTGCTCAACTCCGTAATATCAAACACATTTTCTCAGTACTCACTGGCCTGGAGGCAAGGATTGGCGATTCTAGAGAACATCTGGGGAATGTGTCGGAAGAATTTAAGTCCCCTGTATATGCTACGGTGGCCGGGCTTGTTTTGACTTCTTTGGCTGAGATGGATTACCGGGATAAGGCTCGAATTAAAACCGCCGAAGAAGAGGAGCTTTCCATAGACCAACAATCTAAAAATCCCCCGGGAACCATCGTTGCCGAAGGGCTTTTGGGGCGATTGCTACGAGGTTTAGGGGGTCTGTTGGCGGACCCTGATTTGAATCAACACAACCGACATTAAAGAATTAATATTTTATTACTCACATATTTTTTTCAATATTTTAATTAAAAAAAGAAAATAATTTTTTATAAAATTTTAAACATTTAAACCTAACCTATGAACACAATCAGTAATTTTCAATTTAGTCTAGGCTCCAACCCCAACGCTATTATCAAAGTTATCGGTATTGGTGGAGCCGGTGGCAATGCCGTGAATCATATGTTTCAGAAAGGCATCAAAGATGTGGATTTCCTGGTCTGCAATACCGATTATCAGGCTTTAGAACGCAATTTGGTGCGTAACCGTTTGCAGCTCGGTCCTCACCTGACTGAAGGGCGTGGAGCAGGAAATCAGCCAGAGATTGGAAGGCAGGCCGCTGTGGAAACGGTGGAGGATTTTAAGGAGCTTATCGGTTCTGATACTAAAATGGTTTTTATCACTGCCGGTTTGGGAGGTGGTACGGGGACGGGTGCGGCACCGGTATTGGCCGAGGCTTGCAGGGCGTTGGATATTCTTACGGTGGGCATTGTGACCTTACCATTCAGTTTTGAGGGAAAAAAGCGCTTGGAACAAGCCGAAATCGGTTTGCGAGAATTACGGCAATTCTGCGATACAACTTTGGTAATTAGCAACGATAAGGTTAGAGAATTGTTCGGGAACCTGGTTTTCAAAGAGGCATTTGCGAAGGCAGATGATGTGTTGGCTTCGGCCGCTAAGGGTATTGCTGAAATCATTACCGTGGATGGTTACGTGAATGTGGATTTTGCCGATGTCAAAACAGTTCTTTATCGTAGTGGTAAGGCCGTGATGGGAACAGGGCAAGGCTTCGGTGAAAATCGTGCGATCGAAGCCGTTCGTATGGCTTTGTCATCTCCGCTTTTGAGTGAAAACGATATATCAGGTGCCAAGAATATTCTGATTAATTTGAGCAGCGGCTTGGAGGATCCAATTCGGTTGGATGAAATTGGTGAAGTGAACGATTATGTCCAATTAGAGGCCGGTGCAGGAACGGATGTGATCTGGGGGAATTGCACGGACGATACCTTGGGGGATGCCTTGCGAGTGACGCTGATTGCCACTGGATTTGAGGGCCAGAACAACAGAAATTACGGATCTGATCATCGTCCGGTTGAGGTGGAATCCGGTGTTGTTCCGGGAGAGGTAAGGGATGTCACGGTGCATCAATTAGACGAAAAAGAGATTCAAATCGAGAATACCCAAAATGAAGAGATGAACGCCAAAGAGGCTTTGGTTGCGACCCGCAAAATACTGGAAAAGGAATGGGTTTTCAGTGAAGCCATCACCCCTGAACATGAGAATCAGCATCAAGAAAGCATAAAAGAAGAAGCTAATCTGCCGATGTTTACCGTGATTGACGAGGCGCCCCCCATGGAATTTAATCAAGTTGCTAGCGTTGAGCCTGCTGAAATGAATTTGTTCAACAATATCCTGAACCCGAAAGATAATGCGCCGATTAATCAGGTTCAGGAAGAGGCTTCTAGCCTTATGGAAATTCCTATCATTTCTGAATTTGGTTTGGAAAGCCAAACGTCAATGATCTCTGAATCGACCCGGGAAGATGTCAATAACCAAAAAATTGTTATGGAACAAACCGAGATCAATCCATTCTTCGGTTACGACGGGACTGTGGAATGGGATTTGGCGGTTGATGAACCAACTTTGAATGGCGAGTTTATGGAAACTGAGCCCGAATCTGTAGAAGCTATACCAAATATGGTGGAACAAACCCAGCCAGTCTATGTCTCTGGACCTAATGAGGATGATGTTTTGACACGTTCACGTCAAAGGATCCAAAATTTGCGTAAACTGAATAGTCTGATCAATACGCCGGGGATGCCTACTCTGGAGGAGTTGGAGAAAGTGCCGGCTTATGTGCGT
>VHAW01000112.1 GCA_016872225.1 Sphingomonadales bacterium
CAATTGGAATGGCCATTTGGAAAGCCAATCCACCGTATCGGGCCAAATCGTCAGGCAATTTTGGCATGGGCATCCCCGGAGGCATAGACCCCTCGAAGGGCTTGCATGGTGCATTTGCCGGACAATTGTGCGCCCTCTTCCACCACCAATTTGGGAGCGGAGATATCACCGACGACCTTGGCCGTGGCCGATAGCATAATCGACTCGATAGCGTCAATTTTGCCTTCAACCTTGCCGTAAACATGGACATTCTTACCACTAGCACCACCTTTAATCACGCCTTGAGCCCCAATAACCAGCCGACCATCGGTGGCTACATCCCCAAATGCATGACCATCTAGTCTTAAATCACCTTTGCAGATCAAATTTCCTTCGATACGGGCGCCTTCGGCCAGCGCATTCATTTCAACCCCGGTCGGACGCCCCAGTTTAAGCGGTAACTGAACATTCATCTTACAAATTTAAATTCATTGAGGCTTCCTTGTGCCTTTCTCCCTCGATTTGGAAGCCTTCTGCAGGGCAAATTCCCTTTCAACCTCCCAACGAAGCAAAGAATCAGCCCTTCCAAGGGCCGTATCCAGGAGTTCAATCCCGTAGCTATACCCTACATCCGGCTTGGCCAAATCCTGGTAAATGGTTGAATCTTCCCCCAAAATCTCCCTGCGAAGAGCCGACATGTTCGCCTGACACATCTTCACATACACCTCGAGGGAGTCAATCTTTTGGCTTTGAATCACCACCTGCCTTTCCCATTTTCTACGATTATTCCCTGGCAAATACGACCCCAAAGGGGTGTAAACCAAAATTGCGCCAAAAAACAACCACCCAACAACCAGAAAAGTGCTAATCAGCACCAACCAATTCCAAGGTCTCAGCAGGATATTGACTTTGGCGTGCAAATCACCCTCCGAACGAAGAATGAGCCGATAATCCAGCCGCATTTTGCGCCAGAAATCCACAATTGAACGGAGTATGCGTAAAGGTTTCATTGCCTTGGTTGCAATTTATACCTTTGAACTCGTTAATGGGTAGTAAACCACATCCAATGAGCCCGGAAAATACCGCAAAATTCAAGGCGTGTTCTCTCATTTATTCCAAGATTGCCTTGGCAGTGGTCCTCCTGGTCCTGTGTTTTTTCCTACCGACCCATACCCGCGCCCAATCCTGGGTGAAGCGGCAATACCACAACGTCACCGCTCGCTTCAACGGCTTTTATTACGCCAAACTAAGGCACCGAGAAGCCATGGAAGAAATCATATTGGCCCACAAAGATGATTATGCCCAATACTTGCCGGTTTTCATAGTTTCACTGGATGCAACCGTAAGTTCCGGGGCCTCCTCCTTTGAAGAATCCATCAAAAAATGTTCCAATGTTATTCAGCGTAAAGAACATAGCCGATGGATTGATGAAAGTTTCCTGCTCATTGGAGAATGTTATTATCTACGGAGAAATTTTTTTGATGCCATTGAGACGTTTCAGTACGTCAACACCAAATACAAAGGAACTCCCGAGTCTGATTTAGCCTCCGTATGGCTCATACGATGTTACACCTCAACCAAGCAACATAGCCGCGCCCAAGCCGTATTGGACAGAACCTTTGAATCAAAGCAATTCACTTCAGAATACAAAGGATGGCTGTATCTAGCCGCTGCAGAATCCAAAATGGCTCAAAACAGATTCCAAAAATCTGCAGAATTTCTCGAGCTTGCGGTAAAAGAAAGTTTACCACGTGCTCAAAGGCGCAGAGCACACTTTCTTCTCGGTCAAATCTACCTCGATATCGAAAGCCATAAGGCCCCTGCACATTTTCGTAGTGCCCTTCGAATGAAGCCTGAACCTGAAATGAACTTTCAATGCAAAATTCGAATGGCTTCTGCCTACACCGACATTCAAGAGGGAAATCTCAAAGCCCAACGAATTCTTCAAAAACTCGCCAAATCCAAAAAGTACTTTGCCTACAAGGATGTTTTATACTACGAACTTGCCAAAATCGATCAAGCCCGAAAAGACACCAAATCCATGTTGGCTAATTTGGGCAAGTCTTTGGAATCATCGACTGAAATCAATGCCCAACGCAAAAAAACCTGGCTGGCCTTTGCCGACCATTATTTCGATGCCAAAAACTACGCTAAAGCGGAATTATTTTTTGACAGTTTGGGACAAAACACCGACAAAGATCACCCCCGTTTCAAAGAAATCAAAAACAAACAAAACTATCTGGGTGATCTGGTCAAAAACATACAATTGGTGGCATTGCAGGATTCCCTGCTCGAGCTGGGCGCTATGGAAGAAAGCCGTTTGATTACAAGAATAGATCGCATACTCGAGCAGGAAAGGCAAGAAGCTGCCCGCGAGAAAGCAAGGCAAGCTGACTCCGTCAGGTTCGCTACAAACGCTGCATCAACAAGCCCTCAATTCATTGACCCCATTCTCGTACAGCGCAATATGATGAGCGCACCGACCGCAAATACCGGAGGGGAATGGCATTTTTATAACAACCCAATATTAGGAGCGGACTTGAACCAGTTTATGCAGCTATGGGGCAAAAGAGAAAACAAAGATCATTGGCGCAGAAACACTCGCGGGCAAACCGATGATTCAGGTGATCAACCCGAATCTCCTCAAACCGAAGAATTAACCCCTGAACAAGCGTTGGCGGATTCTATTGCCAAATTACCCCGAACGAGAGAGACCCTTTTGCAACAAATTCCGCGAGACGAGATTTCACGCAACCGATCCCTTGACCTTGTACGCAAGGCCCATGTTGCATTGGCTAAAGGATACAAAGATCGCTTCTTGGATTATCCTGCATCCTTAAATTGGTTAGGCAAACATCTGAAGCGCTTTTCCGGGGCCGTCAGCGAACCAGAAGTCTTGTATCAAACGTATTTATGTTATGATTTGATGGGTAAAACCTTGGAGAAGGAGGAAATTCGACGGGTTTTGGACAGCCTCTACCCGGAGTCATCCTATGCCAAACTCCTAAATGGATCCTATACGGCCAATACCGATTCAATTCATGAAGCGGCCGATCTACACTATAGGGAATGTTACAGGCTTTATTCCATGGAACTTTACGACTCAGTCATTTACCAATGCAAATTGGCCAAAGCCCGCTTCGGCTCAGACACCCTGATGCCTTATTTTGGGTTCTTGGAAACCGTAAGTGCTGCCCGAAAGGACACGGCTATATTGATTCAGGGCTTGGAGACTTTTGCAAGCCGACCTGATGCGGGCCAAATCGCGCTCGCGGCCCAAGACTTGTTGGATTTCCTGCGACCTTCCAACTTTAAAGGCCTTGGTAGGAATCAAGGCACCGGTGCGCAAGGAGGCAAGGTAAAGGATCGATATGAATTCAAACCGGATTCCTTGCAACCGCATTATTTAATTCTGCGCATGGATGCCTCCATCTACAAAAAAAATATTGAAATCGGCGTTAAATTAGCCCGTTTCGCCGAGAAGAATTTTCAACGATTCGTGGTCAAGATGTCTTACCCTTTGTACAAAGAAGTGGAACAATTGGTCCTGCTTCGAGAATTACCTGATCAAGCCACTGCCAAACAATTTTGGCGAGAAGCCCTGGCCGACAAGGACTTATTCAGCAATCTTCAGAAGGACCAATATCATTGGTTTTATGCCTCCAAAGAAAATTACGGAAAACTCTACAAGAATTTATCTTTGAACGATTACCTGAGTTATTTCGACCAGGAAAATACCCCATAACCCTTGAACCAACAGAACCCGGATTCCACGCTCCCCCCTCCTCCCTGGATTAGGCGAGTATGGCGCTTTTATTTCTTGGGCATGGCGATAGTTATAATTTTCTTGATATTAACCTTGACGGGTGGCCTCGGCGAAATGCCAGGGTTCGAAGACTTGGAAAATCCACGCAGCAATTTAGCAACTGAAATTATCTCTTCCGATGGGCAAGTCATCGGCAAATTCTATGTGCAGAACAGGTCCTACACCAAATTTCATGAGATTTCTCCGCATGTTATTTCGGCTCTGATTGCCACCGAAGACGTACGCTTTTATCGTCATTCCGGCATTGACTTGCGGGCACTTGCTAGAGCGGTGGCATTTATGGGACGAGATGGCGGAGCTTCTACCTTGACCCAACAATTGGCCTTGAACCTTTTCAGTGGTCATCGAGCGCGATCCAAACCCGCTCGCATTCTTCAGAAAATTAAGGAATGGATCATTGCCGTCCAATTAGAAAAGCGCTATACCAAACAGGAAATCCTAGCCATGTACCTCAATACCGTGGATTTCGGCTATAATTCCTATGGGATAAGCTCCGCATCCCGAACCTATTTTGACAAAGATGTAAAATCCCTTGACATTCACGAGGCGGCCTTGTTGATTGGTCTGCTCAAAGGAACTTCGTATTATTCCCCAGTTCGACACGAAGAACGGGCCTTGGACAGGCGCAATACCGTCATCGCCCAGATGATCAAATACGATTTCCTCAAAACCGAGGTTGGTGAACGCTATCAAGCCCTCCCTCTTTCCTTGAATCTACGTCCTCAGAGTCATGCTACCGGCATTGCTACCTACTTTCGAGAATACCTGCGCAAAGAATTGAGCCAATGGATAGAAACACAGGTCAATCCTGAAGGTGATCCCTACAACCTATACAGGGATGGGCTCAAGATTTATACCACCATTGACTCAAGAATGCAGGCATACGCCGAGGAAGCCGTGCGTTCCCAAATGAAAGATTTGCAAAAGGTTTTTGACCAACATTGGAAAGGACAAGACCCCTGGGGGAAATTCACCGAAATTTTGGAGCAAGGAATGAAGCGTTCCTCCCGATATAAAGCCCTCAAAGATCAAGGTTGGTCTGCATCTGCCATTCGAAAGCATTTTGACCAACCCTCCGAAATTCGGTTATTCAGTTGGAATGGCTACAGGGATACCGTCATAACACCGATGGATTCCATTCGCTATGCCAAACATTTTCTTCACACTGGTTTTATGGCCATGGACCCCAACAACGGCCATATCAAAGCGTGGGTTGGGGGCATTGATATGGATTTCAGTCAATACGATCATGTAAACCCCTCCGCGACCAGGCAAGTGGGGTCTGCTTTCAAACCCTTGGTGTACACCGTTGCCGTAGACAATGGTTTCGATCCTTGCCTTCCCATCCCCAACATGCCTGTCACCTTTGAGGCCTTCGAAAATTGGACTCCCAAGAACTACGATGGCAAAATTGGCGGCACAATGAGCATGTTTCGGGGACTTGCGCTTTCCATTAACAATATCGTGGCCTACTTGATGAAGCAAGTTGGACCTGAACCGGTCATTGAACTCAGTCGCAAAATGGGTATTACCTCCCCCATGGAGCCCTACCCCAGCCTTTGTCTGGGTAGTTTCGACATGAGCGTTTACGAAATGGTGGGAGCCTACGGTACCTACGCCAACAGGGGTGTTTGGACCAAACCCATGTACATCACCAAAATCACC
>VHAW01000113.1 GCA_016872225.1 Sphingomonadales bacterium
GGGCCTACTGGGCTGGGCTGTGCCTGAATTCAATCGCCGGTGGGGCACCGTACGGTGCAAAAAAGTCAATTAACTCGGTTTATTTAAAGCTATTGAAAACCACGGTGGCCACGGTGGCCATGGACATCAAGATGCTTGAAATGGCCATCCATTTTCCGTTGTCAAACCCTTCATCCTTGGATTCTTTGGGGGCTTTCATCGGAACCACGACCAAATCCCCCGGATAGATTTTGGGATATCGGGTAATCATCCCTAACACCCTTTTGGTAGAAGCTAATTTGCCGTTGGTCCTCCGAACATAAATTCGGGATGGATCCCCGGACTCGGATAATCCGCCAGCCCCGGCCAAATACATTCGTATTCGAGGCCCTTCGTAAGTCATCATGACTTGGCTATTTACGGATCCTTGGACCATGACGATCTCCGATTTTTCGGAGACAATAAGGCGATCCCCGTCCTTGAGCAAAAAATCCCCTTGCTTCTTCCCCGAACTAAGCATATTCCAAGCCAATGCTATCGTATCGGTGCGAACTACCCTGTGCGCCATTCCCGCACTCGTGGTATTGGAGATATCGATGGCGTCTCTGGCGCTTGAAATTCCTTCCATATCCACTCGTGAAATTTCATATTTCCGAATCAGAATCAACGAGCGTTTATCCGCAAACAAATTAAAGCCCCCTGCTCTTACGATCAAGTCCTTGATCGATTCGGATTTGGTACGCACCGGAAACAAACCCGGCGAATTGAAGGAGCCTTCCACATGGACCATCGCCAAGGGGATATAGACGGGGTTTCGATACACTATGACCACATCACCCTCTTCGAGCAAAGTTTCGGAGGCTCGCAATATCAGCATAGAATCGGTTGCCTCCCGAATCACCTTGGCAATTTCCCAGCGATTGTTCAACGAATCCAAGTCAATACGTCTGGCTATTTTGATCCACTGATCCACAGCGAGACCAGGCTTGAATCCACCCGCCATGAATACGGCATCCTGGGCCGTCATCCCTGGACCCCAAGGGACGTTGATTTCCCGATTAACTTCCCCCATAACCCGTACCGGCAATTTGGGGAAAAAATCAAAGATGGATCCCACGATAACCGAATCACCATCAAACAACGATGGGTCTCGAAGCCCCATCTTGACCGAATCTAAATCAACGTGCTGATGAACTCGAATACCTTCAGGGGTTTTGTGCACGATAATTGCTCTGCTCAATAAGGCGGTAGGTTCCAAATTTTCGGCCTGCAAGAACAAATGGCTGAGCTTCATCCCAGGATAATGAGCATATTCGCCGGGTCTTTTGACGGCTCCGGATAATTGGATCAACCCTCTCTTCTTTTCGGATATGGATTGAACAGTAATGACATCTCCGTCTTTGGGCTCAAAACTCATCAGACTATCGCCCTCGAAAGTTAAGTGCCTAATTTCACCGTCAATAACCCGTTCAACCCACACCCGCTTGGTGTAGGCAAAGGCTGTAAAACCTCCCGCATGGGTGAGCAAATCGCTAAATTTCTCGCCGGCCTTGGATTCGAACAAAGCAGGTCTTCTGATTTCCCCCCGTAACATCATACGACGATGGTAAGGAGGAAAATAAATCACGTCGTTATCCTGAAGATTCATATTTCCCTCAAAGTCACCACCGCTAAGCAATTTGTAAAGGTCAACTTTGGCCAGCAACTGCCCGTTGCGCCATAGTTCCACATTGCGGTAAGTTGAACGGGTAGAGGGACCGCCCGCTAAATGCATCACATGAAACAATTTGGCTACGGACGGAACCATGAAATTTCCGGATTGGGTTGAACCTACGAGCGTCACCTGGATTTGACGAAAGTCTGCCAAACCCACATGGAGCTTGGTTTGTCCGGTGGCTAATTTGCTGTAGCCGTTGGATTGTAGATTTTGTTTGAGCCTTTCTAAAACTTGGTCTAAAGTCAAACCAGCCACCGTGATCAACCCTGCATAAGGCATGGTAATTTTGCCGTTGGCCTGAACCTTGAGCTCAAAACTGGCTTCTTGAAAACCGTAAATCAGAATACTTAACACATCCCCTGGCCCCACCCTGTAATCCACCGGGGGAACCATTTGACCTTCAAGATTGAAACGAAGCCTGGCCCCGGCAAATAATTCAGAGCCGAACAACACCGAATCCGGAATTTGTTTGGCGCGAATTAACGAGTGATCGTTCGACTTTTTGGATCGTAAGGTGTCTGCCGAAAGGGCTTGCAAGGAATCCCTGAGCTTGAAGTATTGATCCATCATCTCAAAATTTCCTGCCACGGAACCTGCGGAGGCGTTGCTCAATCCTCCTGCTCTTTTGCGAAGTTTGTCTACCTCAGCACGGGACAATCCCTTCTGTAACAAATAATTGGATGCCTCGGTTTCGCTCATTCCTTTGGACTGCACATAACGCTGAAAGGATATGACTTGATCCTGACTAAGCTGATCAATCTTCAGATTGGTCAGGCTTTTGCGATAGAAAAAATCCTGGGCATGCAGGTCTTGAACTGCCGTTACGCCAATCGTTGCAAACAGCAACAGGCAACGTATGATGAAGAAGCGTTGGGGAGAAATCAATATTTTTATCATGGTTATTGGTAAATTTTAAGGGTGCGAAGCAAGATCACTGCATCCAAACGCAGGGAAGCATGCTTCAAATAATAAAGATCATGAGGGAGCTTGGCCTCGTTGTCTTCAGCAGTCGCATTTGGGTTTTGAATTTGCGCCCAACCGGTAATGCCTGGCAGTGCAAGTTGCCGGTCCTCGTAACCGGGTAGATCTTTAACGCATTGATGGTAATAGAAAGGAACCTCCGGTCGAGGGCCGATCCAGCTCATTTCGCCCTTCAACACATTCCAAATTTGAGGAAACTCATCAATGCGCCAGCGGCGCAGGAATGATCCTAATGGTAACAAATCTTCTTTGGTGTGGGTGAACTGTAGCGACGTAGGATGATTGGCGCGAATGGTCCTCACCTTGTAAATCCAAAAGGCTTGTCCACCATGGCCGATGCGCTCCTGGGCATACAAAAAAGATCTTTGTCCAAAAATAAGGGTTACCAACCATGCAACGCCAAGCACGGTATGCATTGGAATCCATAACAACAAGCAAAGCATAAGGTCAAGCCCCCGGCGGTATCCACTGTTCAGGTAGAACAATCCTTGGTATCGCCGGGAATGATCAACCAAACTCATCGGGTACGAATTTAAGTGAATTAAGACGAGTTAAGGTGAATTTCAAAAGCGATACACCGTATTAACTTCCAGATTGAGCGACCATGCATTGACCCCTGGGAATCGGAAAGGCCCCTGCAAGGCGAACGGTTCGTAATTCCACTGGAAATTGTACGTCCTCAGCAAATGAAGGCGATAACCCACGTTCAAACGGTGGTAACTAGTTTGATGGCTAAGGATAAAGCCCCAATCCACAAAGTGCTTGGATAAATCCTTGAAGAAGGGATTGGGCGCATTGGCCCCGTACAAACTCAGGTAGTCGATCGTGGAATAGAACAAATCCTCGTTGTACACCACCCGCTCGTAATGAAGGCCCCAAGTATCGCGGCCGTTGCCGTAGGTCATGCCAAGGGTGGTTATGTTGCTCCCAGGCCCTATGCCTGCCCCCATCACCTGCCCGCGATGGGTCCAACCCACTTTGTTGCCGTGGGTATAGAAACTATAGGTGATTTTGCCCGGTTGGATATAGTTGTCCATGGGGGCCTGCAGTCGGGTTGTCTCGCCCATGAATTGTATCCAACGGTCCTTACCAGGCAGGAGGTAGAGCTT
This sequence comes from Sphingomonadales bacterium, assembly GCA_016872225.1. GTDB lineage: Bacteria > Bacteroidota > Bacteroidia > UBA7662 > UBA7662 > SYHX01. Next base: position 3,787 of record VHAW01000113.1, read on the forward strand.
GCGCATGCCGCCCATCCAGACGGTGGTCGCCAGGGGCCTGGTCATCAGGTCCTCCAAGTCCCACCAATGATCATCCCTGGCCAATTCCACATAAACTTCGGCATGGGCTGGACGGAAGAGGTAACGCAAATTGACCCCAATGATTTGGTTTCGGTTAAGCGTGTTACGTTCCGATGCCGTGGACGCCAGCCCCAATTCGTCGATATAGAGAATCTTAAGGTAAGACAGGGGGGTCGGTGGATTACCCTTGACCTGCACCACCCGGTTCACGCCCAGGAACAAACCCGGGAGCAGGGAGGGCTGCCACACGATTTGCATGGCGTTGATGTAGCTATGGGTTCCGTTGCGGCGCAGGGTATCGGGCTTGAGATCGGGGGCGCGCGGTGGCCAAGTCCCCGCCGGATAGCGGAGGCTGTAGCCGGCATAACCGGAGTATTGGAGGTTGCCGAAGATCATGGCGCCTTCGAAGGTCCCGTAACGACTGCGCAGCGGGCGGTTGGTGTGGATGACCCCGTGGGACAGGCCCGGAGCATTGTTGGACAGGATCAAGGAATTCTGAAGGCCTGGCCCCCACCAACGGTTTTCGGAAGACCAACCCGCCGAAATGGCACCCAAGCGAAGCTTCACAAAGGACTGTCCAGCAAACGAGGCGCTGTACGGTTCATTGCCCATGCGCTCCGGCATATCAATATCCCTTGCTCGGAATGGCGGATTGATGAAGGTTTTGTTCTGGGCATACACCATTTCCGGCTGGTACTGCATTTCGAGGGGCCCCACTTTGGCATAAATTCCGGCACTCAGCATCGTTTGGATACCACGGGAAGGCACCATAGGTCCGTCGTTCCATCCGTAGGGATGGTGTCCGTTGCGTCGGTTTTGGGTTTGGAGGGGAAGCAGGCGGAGGGCCCAAGGAATATTCCAACGCCGCCAACGCAAAGTATCCCATCGGTTGAGTTCCGGTAGTGGCTGCACAGGGTTGGCAGGGGCCCATAGGGAATCGTAGCCCCAACCTTGCTGAAGGCCCATGGCCGAAGCGGGGTCCACTGGCCGAAGCATAAAGGAAACATTGCTATCCAAGCGCCCCATGAGTTGACCCCTGCGCAACGCATCCTCCCAAAAAACGGTACCAACCGGCATACTCTGGGCTTGCACTTGGCGGTTGTTGAGGCATAACACCATATATATCAACGCAAGAAGGCCCAATACGCCGGATTTCACAGCACGAACCAGGTATTGTTCCGCCACCAAATCGCGGGCTAGGCCCATCGTTAATCGGTTCCACCAGGCAGAGAAAGAACTGGGGGCGTGGGGTGTTTCGGTCACAAGGTCCACCTGCATGGATTTGCGGTGCATCAACGAAACGGCGGTGCTTCGGGTGAAGAACCGCAGGTGGGTGCGGTCCATAATTCCCCGTTCGGCGTATTCAAAACGCCCCCGGACTCCCAGATTCCATAACACCGGAAGCCTACGCAGGTTGGGAATACTCGCGATAATCCATCCCCCAGAAACCAATTTATCGGCCAGGACATCCACCACCGCCCACGGGTCTTGCAAATGCTCCAAAACATCCAAACACAGAATACCTTGAAGCGA
>VHAW01000114.1 GCA_016872225.1 Sphingomonadales bacterium
GAGCAATGTTGAAGGATTTTGTCAAAGGGATGACAGGTTTGTGGAGGCTTCCCAATCCGGGTTTTTTTGCGGCCTATACGGTGTTGATTTGGCTGGGTTATTTTCTGATGACCTATTTGTGTTTTTTTGCCTTTCCAGGCACTGAAGGACTTGGACCCGGGGAAGCCTTGTTGCTGCTCGTGGCTGGTGCTTTTGGTTTTGTGATGCCAGTTCAAGGCGGTATGGGGGCTTACCATGCCGCAATTGTTTGGACTTTGGGACGTATTCCAGGATTGTTGATGAGCAAGAGCTCAGCGCTCGCCTTTGCAACCCTCGTCCATTTGGCCCAAACCATTCTGGTGGTGGTTGTGGGGGGTCTGTGTTATTTTCTAATGTCGTTGGTGCCAGATCATCAACAAGCTGATTAATCCGTTGCTTGCATGAAGCCAACCCTATTCCCTAAACTGTTGACTCTTCGTGAGGCCCATGTGCTTTGTACGGAATGGAGGGCCCAGGGTTTTTCGGTGGTTTTTACCAACGGCTGTTTTGATCTGTTGCATCCGGGGCACCTTGCCGTTTTGCAAGAGGCTGCGATACAGGGTGACCGTTTGGTGGTTGGACTCAACACCGATGCTTCGGTGACCAGACTCAAAGGCCCTACCCGGCCCGTTCAGAAGGAGTTAGCCCGAGCAGCGGTCTTGGCGGCCCTTCAAGTGGTGGATGCGGTGGTGCTCTTTGATGAGGATGACCCGGCCCTTTTGATCGGGGCCTTGCAACCCGAAGTTCTGGTCAAAGGTGGAGATTATGTGGTGGAGCAAATCGTCGGTGCTGAACAAGTCATCGCCAACGGTGGAAGGGTACACCTAGTGCCTACCCTTGTAGGCCATTCAACAACAGCATTGATTCAACAATCCAAGACGCTTTGATGGTTTGGTTTAGCATTGCGCGTTTTATTCTTCGGCAAAGGGTTCCCCTCTTAGCATTCGTGCTCATTCTGAGTACTTTCATGGCTTACAAGGCTTCAGAGGTTCGTTTGTCGTACAGTGGGAACCGTTTAATTCCTGATTCGGATAGTGATTATATCGAATACAAAGAATTTTGTGAAAAGTTTGGGATCGATGGGAATGTCATGGTAGTTGGGCTTCAAGCCTCCAAATTGACCAATCCATCCTTCATGCAACAATGGGTAAATCTGTCAGATCGCATTAGGGCTATTCCAGGTGTTGTCTTTTGTTATACAGTGGCGGACCTTCCGATGTTGGTGCGGAGTGATTCGATCAAATCTTTTGAGTTTCGGCGGCGTTTCTTGAACGGGGCTTGGGCTGAAGGGGGAACCAAGTTTGAGGATTCCTATGAGCGTTTGTTGATCAATCCAGAAACTTCGACCACTCTAATGGCTGTGGCGCTTGATTCAGAGGTGCTTAACGATGCAAGGCGCCTGCGCATTGTTGGCGAAGTGGAGGATTTGACGTATGCCTTTGGGATTTCGACCGGCAGCTCGGTGTACTTTTCGGGTTTGCCCTACATACGAACGGTTATAGCCACCACAATCAAGGATGAACTGATCACCTTTCTGATTGCTTCCATTTTGGTAACATCGTTGATGTTGTATTTGTTCTTTCGCTCGATGCAAGCCGTTTTCTTGTCCCTCACCCTTGTAGCCATTGGTAGTATTTGGGCTTTGGGCTTGATGAGCATGATGGGATACGAAGTCTCGTTGATTTCGGGTTTAATACCGGCGTTAATGGTAGTGATTGGGGTACCCAACGGGGTCTATTTGGTCAATAAATACCACCATGAATTCCGTAAACACGGGAACAAAATCAAAGCCTTGACCCGCATCATCGAAAGAATTGGCGTCGCGACCTTGATTACCAACGCCACGACCGCTGTAGGGTTTCTCGTATTTTGTTTTACGGAGAGTTCGATGTTGCGGGAATTTGGATTGATTACCGGGGTATCGGTGTTGCTGATGTTTGTGATCAGTATTGTGATGATTCCGGGGCTTTTGAGTTTCTTGCCGGAACCTGGCTTTGGACAAATCAAGCATCTGGAAAATTACCGAATTCGTCGATGGCTGGAACGTTTGACTCGATGGATTGAATTTCACCGTCGCAAGGTTTGGCTGGCGTCCATCGCATTGTTGGTGATTTCTTTAGCCGGCATATTACAGCTGCGCTCTAATAGTTACGTCGTGGATGATCTTCCTCAGGATGATAAGGTGTACACGGATTTACGTTTTCTGGAGAAGCATTTTGGGGGAGTCATGCCGATGGATGTGGTGATTGATGCGGGTCGCCGAAATTTGGCCCAATCGCCCGCTACTCTTCAACTTGCTGATCGGATTCAGGCCTTGTTTGCGGAACAACCTGTTTTTGGCCCGCCCATGTCGATTGTGGAATTGATCAAGGCGGCCAACCAGGCATATTTCTTGGGTGATCCAACGCATTATCAATTGCCCAATGCTCAGGAAAGGGCTTTTGTTTTGCCTTATCTTCTTCGGAGCAAAGGAGATGCAGGAACGCTCATGACTAGGCGGCTTTTGGACTCTACCAAACGTTATTTGAGGATTTCTTACAACATGGCGGATGTGGGAACTGATTCCTTGCGAATCGTGATGACCAAACTCAAAACGGGGGTGAACTCTTTAAATCAAGGAGGGAAAGCCAAGGTTGTCTTTACGGGTAAGGCCTTGATTTTTCTCAAAGGAAATCAGTACCTCATTCGTTCCCTTGCGGGGTCGATCGCGTTGGCAATCGTATTAATTGCTTTAATGATGGGCGTCACCTATCATAATTGGAAGGCTATGGTCTGGGCCTTGTTGCCCAATTTGTTGCCCTTGATGTTTACGGCGGGAATTATGGGTTGGTTGGGAATTTCGATCAAGCCGAGCACTGTATTGATATTCAGCATTGTGTTGGGAATTGCCGTGGACGATTGCATTCATTATCTGGCGCGTTACTTTCAAGAGGTTCGGCGTCATCAACGTACCACTCTGGAGCATCTACGCATATGCACCTTGGAAACTGGAGGATCGATGATTTATACCTCCATCATTTTGTTTTTTGGGTTTATCATTTTTGCCTTTTCTGATTTTGGAGGAACCCAAGCCTTGGGATTAATGTCTGCGGTGACCCTTCTGTTGGCCATGATCGCCAACCTGGTGTTGCTACCGACCCTCATTTTGGCGATGGACGGTTGGGGCTTTTCCCAAAGGAAGTCGGCTTCCAAATTCTAGAATTTCCCCTATTTTTGGGGCCTGATGGGGAAACGATACAGGGAACATATTCGAGCCGATTGGACGGCTTTGCAAGCCGAGGTGACGGCCATTTGGGAAGAATATAAGGTTTTTGAACAGTCCGTGGCCGAGGATGATCGGCCGGTTAAGGTCTTTTACGAGGGACCTCCTTCCGCCAACGGTGTTCCCGGCATCCATCACGTGATGGCCAGGGCCATCAAGGATTTGATGTGTCGGTATTGGACGATGCAGGGTTACCGGGTCGATCGCAAAAGCGGATGGGATACCCATGGATTACCCGTGGAATTGCAGGTGGAGAAGAAGTTAGGGATTCGTAGGGAGGATATCGGGCGTACGGTTTCCATCGAGGATTTCAACAGGCATTGCCGGGCGGATGTGATGCAGTATACCGGTAAGTGGGAGGAATTGACGCGATTGATGGGGTATTGGATAGACCTTGATCGACCCTATGTGACGTATCACAACGAATACATCGAGTCCGTGTGGAATTTGTTGCAGAAATTGTATAACAAAGGACTTCTTTACAAAGGCTTCACAATTCAGCCGTACTCCCCGGCAGCGGGAACGGGATTGAGCTCGCATGAGCTCAATCAGCCAGGTACTTATCGACAGGTTAAGGATTTGTCTATGGTTGCCCAGTTCCGCCTCAATGACGAATCTACGCAGTATGTGCTCGGTATATTGGCCGAACAAGCCGATGCATCCTCCACGGATCTTCTTCAAGTCTTGGTATTGGGGTTGCCCATGTTTGCCTTGACATGGACCACCACCCCATGGACATTGCCCTCCAACACGGGTTTAGCAGTGGGAGCTGACATCAAATACGCTGTTGTTCGGTGTTCGAACACCTACACAGCGACAGATCAATTGGTAGTGTTGGCGGTCGATCGTTTGTCCTCTTATTTTTCGTCTTCCGAGTCATCTCGGGAAGCTCAAGCCCTATCGAGTCATCAGGTCGTGGGCACTGTTCAAGGTGCTGCGCTTCAAGGTCTTCGTTATGATGCTCTTTTGCCTTATGCCAGGCCTGAGGAAGGAGATCCTTACCGCATCGTGGTGGGGGATTTTGTGAGCACCGAGGATGGCACGGGGATTGTTCATTTGGCACCGAGTTTTGGTGCCGATGATTTCAGGGCGGGTAAACAGAACGATCTAGGAAATCTTACGCTTGTGGATCGCTCGGGTCGCTTCACCGCTGAGGTCAACGATCCTGAATTTCCCCTTCAAGGTTACCCGGTCAAGGAAGCTTTCTTGACGGACGACGAAAAAGTTCATTGGCTACAGGTTCAGCAGACCCAATTGGGGTCGATGATCAACGATCAACGCAAATTGCTAAGTGCGGACGAATTGATTGCACTCAAATTGAAGCGTCAGGGCTTGGCATTCCGCATCGAGAAATACGAACACTCCTATCCTCATTGCTGGCGTACCGATAAGCCTATTTTGTATTATCCCTTGGATTCGTGGTTTGTGCGCACCACCGCAGTGAAGGAGCGGATGGTTGCCTTGAACCGTGAAATTCAGTGGAAGCCAGAGAGTACAGGATCCGGTCGTTTTGGGAATTGGTTGGAGAATCTGGTGGATTGGAATTTGTCGCGATCCCGTTATTGGGGGACGCCGTTGCCGATTTGGCGAACCGAGGATGGGCTGGAAACGCGCTGCATTGGTTCCATGGAGGAATTGCGTGTTGCGGTTGAAGAAGCCAAGGCTGCTGGGATTGCGAACCCGGATGCAATCCATGATTTGCACCGACCCGAGGTGGATCGCTTGGTGTTAAAGGCCTCCACTGGCAAGCCCATGTTTCGGGAAGCGGATTTAATTGATGTGTGGTTTGATTCAGGAGCGATGCCTTATGCCCAAAACCATTTCTTTTTTGGTAAGGATTCGAACCAGGAGTCATGCTGGCCATCGGCATTTCCAGCGGATTTTATTGCCGAAGGAGTGGACCAAACCCGGGGTTGGTTTTTCACATTGCACGCGATTGCGGTGATGTTGTTCGATAGCGTGGCTTTCCGGTCGGTGATTTCGAACGGCCTGGTTCTTGATAAAGACGGCAACAAAATGTCCAAGCGTTTGGGCAACACCGTGGATCCATACCAAATGTTAGGACAATACGGGGCCGATGCTCTA
>VHAW01000115.1 GCA_016872225.1 Sphingomonadales bacterium
GTAAGCGCCTGCGATGGTCGGGTTGCCGAGCTCCGCTTGATTCGCCGCCCGTAATTTCCCCGCTTTCATTATGCAGGTGGGGCGCGCCTTGGCTAATTTCGCGGCCGCATGTTTCGCCACCGCCACACTCGTCTGCTTTTCTGTTCGGCCCTGCTGTTGTTGATTGGAATTTCAACAGGTTACCCTTGGGGTCTGCAAGCCCAAAACTTTCCTAAATCTGTCCCGGATATTTTAATTCATGCCCCCTGGTTGCGCAAAGATCTAGTAGCAGGAACCCGCAATCGGAAAAGCACGGTTAGTCTGCCTCTCCCGGCGATCGTGATTTCCAAAGAACAAATCCAGCGCTTTGTAAATCTTCGGCTATGTAACATCTTACACGAGCAGAGCGGATTAATTCTTCAACAGGTTTTTTTGGCGCAGGTATACAAATTCAAGGCCTAAGTAAGGCGGAGTTATGCCTGCGGTTAGCGAACCCGACTCGGTTAAATATAAACTAAAGAAGCACTATACTTTTAGGTACATCGTCCAACCTAACGGAAGTAGGGACTTTTAGCCTAAAGGCCAAGCTGAGAAATCAGACCTGCGAAAAAAGAATTTTGGTTGAATTGTAGCGGGGAGCAGAATCGAACTGCCGACCTTAGGGTTATGAATCCTACGCTCTAACCATCTGAGCTACCCCGCCTCAAAAAATATTTGAAATTTTTTGGCCATTTATGGGCGCCAAAGATACATCATTGGGACTTGGAACCGCATTTCTTACTGCAGTATCGAAGTTGTTCCCAGTTCAAAATCCATTTGCGGCGCCAAGCAAAGCTACGTCCACAGCTAGGGCAGACTTTGGTGGGTAGAAACGGCTTGCGGTATACGGTCGCCACGGGCTTAAGGGGCTGGGAAAAGGACCTCCATGGCCTTTTTGCGGTGTTGAAAGATTTCCTGGAGCTGACCGCGGATCAAAATATGCTGGGCCAAATCCCCCAGCAAGCCTAATGGAGGGATGTAGGATACCCTATCCTCCATCCAAGTTCCTCCATCCCCCGCCGTAAGCCTATGCTCGTGATGCCAAAAACGGTAGGGACCCAAGATTTGCTCATCCACAAAATATTGCCCAGGAATAATCTCCGAAATACGTGTGACCCAGGTCGTGGTCCAACCGGGCAGGGGCCGAACCCGGTAAGCAATAATCATCCCCGAATGCATAAACGGGGGTAAATCTGGGGTTTGAATTTCAAAACCCATACGGGGTGGGGTAATGCGGGCCAAGTTGCGGGGTGTTGCCACAAAATCCCAAAGAGTTTCCGGTGAGGCCGGCAACCATTGCTTTTCATAAATCTGATACAGTCCCATGTGGCTATAACGCTTCTCGCTTCGCTTCGTTTTGATTCCGGGATTTTTGAGCCGATTTTTGACCCCAAGAGTACCCAAGTACCACCCCCTCATGAACCGTTTGTCCACGATGCTGATCAGGGCCTTTGCCCTGCCGTTGGTGGTCACATTTTTGATCGTTCAGTTCATCCTGGTGATGCAGTTCCTTTGGCTCTATATCGACGATTTGGTGGGTAAAGGTTTGGAGTGGTGGGTAATCACCGAACTCATTTTTTACGCTTCAGCGAGCTTTGTGCCGTTAGCCCTCCCCTTGGCCATTCTGCTAGCCTCCATCATGACCCTGGGCGCCCTTTCGGAACATGGGGAACTGACCGCGGTGAAGTCGTCCGGTATTTCATTGTTACGATTTTTGCGGCCGCTCTTTGGTTTGGTTTTGTTCATTTGCCTTTTTGCCTTTTATTTCTCAGACACCCTCTTACCCAATTCTCGACTCAAATTCGGTTCCTTGCTGTACGATGTACAACAAAAAAAACCTGCCTTATCCATAAAGCCAGGGGTTTTCTACAAAGACATTGAGGGCTACAGCCTGATGGTGCGCCGCAGAGATGCAGATCAACAAACGGTGCGCGATATCATTATTTACGATCGCAGTTCTGGGGGTGCCTATCCCAGGGTGACCATAGCTCGTCGGGGCAAATTCATTCACAGCCAGGACCAGCGGTTTCTGACCGTTCAACTGGAAGATGGATTCACCTTTACCGAACAAGGATCTACCGAGCCCTCCGAGACCATGAACGGTGAATCTCGGATTTTGTTCCGCAAACAACAGATTCACCTGGACCTCAGTCAACTCAATCTTCGTCGAAGTGACGAGAGTCTTTTCAAGGATTATTACTCGATGCTTAACACAAGACAACTCTCCAAGGCCATTGACTCCCTGCGAAGAGATAATCAAAGTAGAGACTCCGCGCTGAATCACCTGATCCTGGGGCAATATCATTTTGGGAGGAATACCTCATTGGAATCCTCCGAGCCACTGGCTTCCAGGCCTCCGAAGACCCAACCCAGCGGTACGAAATGGTCCGAAAACAATCCGGACTTGATTCAAGAAGCCCTACGCCAGCTTCAAACCGTGAAATCCTATACGGATATGAAAAATCGTGAAATGCGAAATCGCCATGAACTTCTGGCAAGATATGTGATCGAATTTCATCGGAAATTCTCCTTGTCCTTCGCCTGCCTCTTGCTGTTTATGGTTGGGGCTCCTTTGGGGGCCGTTATTCGCAAAGGCGGGTTGGGCCTGTCGACTGTATGGGCCATTGGTTGCTTCCTCTTGTATCACGTGATTTCCATGAGCAGCGAGAAACTGGGACGCGATGGCAGCCTTGATCCCCGTTGGGCGATGTGGGTTTCCAGTCTTCTTCTCTTGCCTTTGGCCTGCTGGTTGTTGTACAGGGTGAACTTAGATCGCAAATTAACGATGCGCCTGTAGTGGCGGGCAAGACATCCTATCCCATGCCCCTCAACCTGCGTATTCTGCAATTGTACCACCGGATACCGCATCCCCCCAGGGATGGTGGGGTCAAGGCTGTTTTGCACATGCGTCAAGTCCTGGAAAATTTAGGATGTGTCGTGCGAGGCTTTGCCTTGAATCCCAGTCGAAATCGAATTGATCCATCAAGCCTCCCGAATTCAATGCGCGATGACTACTTACTGGATATCGTTGAATTGGATAGTCATATCAAGGTCGGTGGAGCCCTGGCTGCGTTACCATTCTCTTTGCCCTACCATCTCCTCCGATTCAAGGACTCGAATGCTGCACAAAGGCTGGGCCAAATTATCGAAGGTTATCGTCCAGACCTAATCCTCCTGGAAGGACTACCAATAGCATTGTATCGAACTACCCTCGAGAAGTTTAACTGCAAAATATTATATAGATCGCATAACATTGAAAGTGATATTGTGCGTCAAAAAGCGTTCTCACTTTCTCGATGGAATCCCCTAAGGACTTGGATATATGCTGAATACCGTAAAATGCAAGCCTTTGAACGAGAAACTGTACGAACAGTGGATGCGGTATTGGCCATCAGCCCTCAGGACCTGATTCAACTTCGAGAAATGGCGCCAGATCGCATTGACCATATGCTTCATTTTGGGTACTGGCCCACTATGGCCAACTCATCAGATTCACCCAACAGGCCAAAGCAATCCGTATGGAATGGAGAAAGGCCCCTTAGATTAGGTTTCATTGGTGCCATGGACTGGTTGCCAAATCAAGACGCTCTTCAATGGCTTGTTGACGAGTGGATTCCCGCCACAGAGGGGTGGACGAACAGACCAGAATTTCATGCGGCAGGCCGAAAGGCTCCTGCCAAATTCGCGCAGAAATGGTCTGCCTATTTTTTTCATGGCGAAGTAGAAGATGCGGAAACCTTTATGAGTTCTTGCGATGCGATGGTATTTCCATTGCGTATGGGAAGCGGCCTCAAAATCAAAGCGGTAGAGGCCATGGCATTGGGTATCCCGGTGATTTCTACCATGCAGGGCGTTCAGGGGATGGGATTAGAACCAGGGATTGATTACTTGCAAGCGGAAAATGCTCGAGAATTTGCCGCGGTTTTGCAGGATTTAACCCAATCACCCAACCAATTACAAGCGTTAACGGAACGTGTCCTCCTAAAAATCAATAATTATCAAGAACATAATCTGAAAATCAAGGCCTTATCAACCTTATTGGAGCAAGTTACCGCACGAAAAGGAATGACACCGCGCAATGAAAACGGATAAATTTCTCCAAAACACTCCATGAACGTCTTCCTTATAAGCCTTCTGGGTAGCATCGCGGGCCTGAGTCTGCTGCACACCTATGTGATTTACCCATGGCATATGCGCAGGCTTGCCAAGTTGCCCCAAGAATGGGAGCCCTTGGAAGAATTTCCGTATACGATTATCCTCATGGCAGCCCACAACGAAGAGGCCATGATCCAGACCAAAGTTCAATCCATTTTTAGAAACCATTACCCAAAGTCCCGCTTGACCGTTGTGGTTGGAACCGATGCCTGCACCGATAAGACAAATGAATTGATGTTACAATTATGCCAAGAATATCCAGGACTACGTCATCGGTATTTCCCCATAAGGATAGGCAAGCCGAAGATCATCAATCAACTCTACAAAGAATACCAAAACGAGGTGCCTAAAGAAGCCATTCTCGTTTTGACGGATGTGGATGCAGTATTAGAAGACCATACACTCGCTGAACTCGTCCTGCCTTTCTCAAACCCATGGGTGGCCGGAGTACAAGCAAATATTTTGCCATCCCATGAAAATTTCTGTGAGTTTACCAAAGACCCATCCCCATCAGGTAATGTCACCGCTCAAGAAATTCGCTATATGCAAGGAGAAATGATAACCAAACAAGGTGAGTCAACAAAAGGATCCGTCATTGGAGGATATGGAGCCCTGATGGCCATGCGTTGGAAACGTTTCGAACCATCGCCCGATGGACTGCTGGTGGACGATTTCTTTTGGTTCGCCCGTTTGCTTCAAAAACCAAGGACTAAGGTAGTTTTTGCTGAAAAAGCAATTGCCCGTATGCCTTTAGAAGGTAACAAGGCGATTCAATTTCGTCGAAAACGTCGTCTTGGCAAAGGAAATCTCCAAAATTTATGGATTTTTAAATCCCTCATCTTTCAGCGCGAAACGGCCTATTTCTTCGTTTCCCACAAAGTCCTACGCTGGCTGAGCCCATGGCTCCTCATGGCTTTCTACGTATGTTGCACGGCACTCGTAACCATGTATTGGAAATTGCATGAAGATTACGGATTCGTGCTGAATTGGTTAATGTTCATCATACTCCTTCCTGCAAGTATCAAGATGCTGTCTTTTCCCCTTCTTAAACTTGATGTCTTTAAGGGCAGGATTCGTTTGCTTGAACATTTTATTAGCATGAACCTTGCCCTTACCTTGGGTGCCTTTGATTTATTCTTCAAGTCTTCCCGTCATGTTTGGTGGGACAATCGGAAAGGCTCGTAGCAATAG
>VHAW01000116.1 GCA_016872225.1 Sphingomonadales bacterium
CAACGGATGCACCGAACGATCACCCCAAGTGATGGTGGACGGTTGGGTATTTTTGCCGCCGGTGGTGACCACCGATGGACTCCGTTTTCCCCTTTGTATCGGAGATACCTTATGGTTGAGACTACTTCCTCCCTATGGAATTAACATCCAATGGACCAACGGAGGTGTTCCCATCCCCGGAGCCACCGACGACACGCTGATCGTCACGACGGACGGGGATTATTCGGTGAGCGGAGCCCCCGAAATTTGCCCTAACTTCATCCAACAACTCGGTGTTATCCTTTCTTACCGATTCGTGCCCTGCGGAGCTTCCTCAGATCCATGGAAAGCAGATTCTGAGGAAAATCTTTCTTCCTATCGATTGACCTTTGGAGCTTTTCCTAATCCTTCTGCAGGAACTAACCTCTTCCTCAAGGGCAATCCAGAATTCGAAAACGGCGTCTTGGAAGTCTATGACGCAAGAGGACAAAGTATCCTTGAAATACCTGTAACACATCACGAATCCCATTCATCTTGGCCCGAAATCCGAGAGAGTCTTGACCAAGGAATTCGGGTCGAGTTTCCCTACGCCTCTGGTGTAGGGCTCTATACCCTGATTTGGAGAAGCCGTAGCGGAAAATGGAGCACTCGGTGGGTCATTACGCCGTAAAATCCATCATATCCCCCGAAATATCATATTCTTCAACTCCTCACTCTTTTCTCCATACAACAAGTTTTTTTTCCTTAGTTCTTCCTTATCAGGTTTCAAAAACCAATATTTCAACCCAGTATTTACCCTTAGATCATAAACATTAAATCGCGAAATGACGAGTTCACGAATTCTATTCCCGCATTGGATCAAAATAATGCCTTTGGCCTATGTTACGCTCCTGATTATTCAATGGCCCAATACCCTTGCCCAGGTTATTCATCCTCAAAAAATAACCCTGCAAGAGGCCCTTCAAATTGCCAAGGCATCCTGGCAACCCCTCAGAGCTGATAGCCTTTCCATTCTTGCCGCATTACGCGAAGCGAAAGCCCAACCCTTCATTGATCCAACAGAGATCAACAGCGAGTGGGGTCAAGTGAATTCGGCTTATTATGATCAGAGCATGCAACTTAGCCAAAGCCTACGCCTTCCCGGGTATTATAGGGTTCAAAATAAAATCGCTAAGACACGTTTGGATAGAGCCCGAATTGAACAGCGACGTACCCTTGCTCAATTGGAACAGGATTTAGTGAATACCTTCTACCGTTACCAAATTCTTGAAAAAAAAAGAAAATTATTGCAACACAATGATTCTATTCTTGCAGAAACAGTCACAAGCTTGAAGTCTAGTTACAATAAAGGACTAATAACGATATATGACCTCAATGAAGTACTCTTGATTCATGGAGAATCCTCCATCAATCTTCAAAAAATCACTTTAGAATTTGAAAATACATTGTTACGTTTTCAATACTTAACAAGTAGTCATCATATACCGCAAACATCTGAATCGATATTATGGGATGAAGGATTAATTCGTATCGGTGAAAATAATATTTCTCCAGACTTGCAATTGCTTGAAAATAATGATGCTGAAGCCGTTGCAACCAGCCAAATGAGTCAACAAATGCAGCTGCCCGGGTGGAGCATAGGGCTCCGTAACATGAGCATACAGGGAATAGGCCCCAACGGAATTGATTATCCCGTTACAAGACGATTCAATTCCTTGCAATTCGGCCTTAGCCTCCCACTTTGGAATCAGCCGTTGAAAGAGCAAGCTAAGGCTGATCGTTTGCGTTCCGCTTCCGTGAATGCCATGGCTCGCCATGGCCAAGAAAATCTAAATTCCCTTCAACGTCAAACCTTGCTCCAAATACAAAGTCTCAAGGCCCAATGGGAACAATTCAACCAATCCTTGCTTCCAATAGCCGACGAATTGGCCAGTCAAGCCCACTCGGATTTGGCCTCCGATAAAATAAATCTCGTCCAATGGACTCTAACCCTTCAAAGCGTTTTGAAGACCAAAGAGGCTCAACTGCAATTGGTGCAGGATTTGAACGAAGCCTTGGTTCGTTTTCACTACCCCAGATTAACCCATTGAATCCCACATAATCAACGCTGCGATTGTGGCCTAAAGCCGACTTCGCGGATGGCAACCTTTGACAAAACATAGCTGGTGATCCCGACTGGGGTCGAACCAGTAACCTACTGCTTAGAAGGCAGTTGCTCTATCCATTGAGCTACGGGATCTGCATACATGGAAAGAAAGCAAGAGCGATCGGCCCTTCTTCCAACCGGCGCGGGTAAAGATAATCGGCAGGACAGAGTTATTTTTGTCCTCCCAAGCCGCCAAACGGCTTCACTCAATCTATGTCCGTACTCGTTGGCCGCAAGGCCCCCCTCTTCACAGCCCCCGCCGTCTTGGACGGAAATCGCATTGTCCCCGATTTTCAACTCGAAAGCCTGATTGGAAGCCAAACCATTGTCCTGTATTTCTACCCCAAAGACTTCTCCGGTATCTGTCCCAAAGAACTCTTGGCCTTCCAGCAACAATTAGCAGAATTTGAGAAGCGAAATTGCGCCGTCCTGGCCTGCTCCACCGACAGCGATGTGAGCCACAAAGCCTGGTTGAATACCCCCGTTTCCGAAGGGGGAATTCAAGGCGTAACCTACCCCCTCATCTCCGACTTTACCAAAACGATTACTGCGCAGTACGGGGTATTGGCCGGGGAATACGATTACAACGAAGCAGGGCATTTGATTTGCGATGGCCCCATGATTCCCTATCGCGGCCTGTTCATCATTGACAAAAACGGTTTGGTCCAGCATCAGGTAGTGAATTTCTTTACCCTGGTCCGGTCGGTCAAAGATGCGCTTCGGATGGTGGACACCCTTCACCGCTTCCAAGACCAGGGGGAGGTTTGCGAGGTTGAAATGTAACAGGTAAGATCCCATGTTTGACAAATTAAGCGATCGCCTTGAACAAGCGATGCGGACTCTCAAAGGGCAGGGCCGCATCACCGAAAACAATGTTTCCGAGACGATGAAAGAAATCCGCCGGGCTCTGCTCGATGCGGATGTTAGTTATAAAATCGCCAAAGAATTTACCGAGGAGGTCAAGGCCAAAGCGCTGGGGCAGGATGTGATCCGCCATGTTTCCCCCGGGCAATTGCTCGTCAAAATCATGAACGAAGAATTGACCCGCCTGATGGGTCAGCATGCTTCGCCTCTGATGCTCAAGCCCAACGGAACTTCTGTGGTTTTGATGTCGGGACTACAAGGTTCCGGTAAAACCACCTTCACCGGCAAATTGGCCTTGATGCTCAAGTCCCAGGGCAAGAAAGTCATGATGGTGGCCTGCGATGTGTACCGTCCTGCCGCCATCGACCAATTGCGAATCCTGGGTGAACAAATCGGGGTACCCGTACACAGCGAACCGGACGAAAAAAATCCGGTGAACATCGCAACCCGTGCCGTCAAACAGGCCAAGACCGAAGGGTATTCCGTGGTCCTGATTGACACCGCGGGCCGGCTCGCGGTGGACGAAGCGATGATGAACGAAATTGCCGAAATTCATCGCAATGTGTTACCGGATCAAACTTTGTTCGTGGTGGATGCCATGACCGGTCAAGATGCGGTGAACACTGCAGCAACCTTCAACCAGCGCTTGAATTTTGACGGGGTGGTTTTGACCAAAATGGACGGTGATGCCCGCGGTGGTGCCGCCCTCACCATCAGCTACACCGTAGGCAAACCCATCAAGTACGTGTCAACGGGCGAGAAGCTGCAGGCTCTGGATGTTTTCCATCCGGACCGCATGGCCAACCGAATCCTGGGCATGGGCGATGTGGTGTCTTTGGTCGAAAAGGCGCAGCAACAAATCGACGCCGAAGAAGCCGCCAGGCTTCAGAAGAAAATTTCCAAAAACCAATTTGACCTCCAGGATTTCTACGAACAGATTCAGCAGATCAAAAAGATGGGCAACATGAAGGACCTGCTCGGGATGATTCCCGGGGTTGGCAAAGCCATCAAGGACATGGAATTTTCCGAGGAAACCTTCAAGCAAACCGAAGCCATCATCATGTCCATGACACCTCGAGAGCGAAAGGAACCCGATATCCTGAACGGAAGTCGCAGGGAGCGCATCGCAAGGGGCTCCGGAACCAAGGTTCAGGACGTCAACCAATTGCTCAAGCAATTTGGAGAAATGAAGCAAATGATGCGCAAAATGAACGGTGGTATGCCCGGCGGGGCGATGGGCCAGGCCATGAGCCGTATGCGTTCCCCTTTGGGTCGTTGATTTCACCCGGCCTTTGATTTCCTTTTGACCATTGAATTCACGCTACTGAGCCATCCTTGACGGATTTCGGTTATCTTTGCGGCTCAATTTTTCAAAAAAGCCTCAATGCCAGCTAAAATCAGATTACAACGTCATGGTAAGAAGGGTAAACCTTTCTACCATATTGTGGTGGCGGATGTACGTGCTCCAAGAGACGGGAGATTCATTGAGCGTTTGGGATCCTACAACCCTAACACCAACCCTGCCACCATCGACATCCAATTGGACAAATCCGTCCAATGGCTCCAAAACGGAGCACAACCCACCGACACCTGCCGTGCTATCTTGTCCTATAAGGGCGTTATGATGCGCAAACACTTGCTGGACGGGGTCGCCAAAGGTGCCATCACCCAGGAAACCGCGGAACAACGCTTTGCGGAGTGGATGAATGCCCGCGATGCCAAGGTTCAGTCCAAGGTGGATAGCCTCAAAGCTTCCGGCGAGCAGAAGCGCAAAGCCGCCTTCCAAGCCGAATCCAAGGTGAACAGCGAACGCGAAGCCGCTCTGCTACGCAAGCGTTCTGAAATGGCCGCTGCTTCAGAAGCTGCCGCTGTCGCCGCCGCTCGTGAAGCCGCTGGCGAGGAAGCCGTTGAAGAAGATGCCGCTCCGGTAGCCGAGGAAGCCGTTGAAGAAGTTGCCGCTCCGGTAGCCGAGGAAGCCGTCGAAGAAGTTGCCGCTCCGGTAGCCGAAGAGGCCGTCGAAGAAGTTGCCGCTCCGGTAGCCGAAGAGGCCGTCGAAAAAGTTGCCGCTCCGGTAGCCGAAGAGGCCGTCGAAAAAGTTGCCGCTCCGGTAGCCGAAGAATCGGCCGCCCCCAAAGAGGCTGCTCCTACTGCTGAAGAAGCCGCATCTGCTACCGAAGAAGATGCTCCTGCT
>VHAW01000117.1 GCA_016872225.1 Sphingomonadales bacterium
CGCCAACGGCAGGGACGCTGAGCGGAAATCAAAGCATCTGTGTTACGGGGACAACAACCTTCGCATCAACGGTGACGGGGGGTACATGGTCAAGCAGTGCTACGGGAGTGGCCACGGTGAATGCCTCTACAGGCGTTGTCACGGGTGTAACCGCAGGTACCGCGACGATTACCTACACAGTTCTCGGAACGGGGGGTTGTCCGGATGCTACGGCAACGCGGACGGTGACGGTCAATCCTAATAGTTCTTCAACATTGAATGACACGATTTGTCAAGGCAATACTTATTTGTTTGGCACATTGACTCTAACGAACTCTGGAATTTACAACAGGATCGTGCCTTCTTCGAATGGATGCGATTCTGTAATCACATTGAATCTTGTGGTAATTAGTAAGCCTCAGGCTCCTTTAATATCTGTGTCAGGTACCGTTGATACTTTGTTTGCAAACCCAGGGAATAGAGTGACTTGGTACAGAAATGGAATTCAAATTGGGATCAATAGCACAGGGTTTATCCTAATCACACAGAACGGTCAGTATTACGCGGTTAGGGACACGACAGTTGGCTCTAGAATTTGTTATTCAGACTCGTCCAATCATTTAAATTTGAACAATGTGGGTATTGGTGAACTATTGGGACAAGACAAACGTCTGAAAGTTTACCCTGTACCGGCCTCGGATATTATCTACCTTGAAGGGATGGAGGAAGCTTCTTCCCTTGACTTGCAAGTCTTTGATTTATCCGGAAGGAGAATGCAGGTTTCGGTGAGTTTCAAATCGACGGACTCAGGAAATCGCATTCAAATGAATACATCAGAATTACCGAGCGGAGTGTATCAACTTTTCCTAAGAGGCGATCACGGGTCTGCGGTTCAAGTTATCAGATTTAGTGTTCTGAGGTAGTCTGTCGAGGCTTTCATTGGCGGTCGGACGATGTCTTAATTTTTTAAAAGTCCCATATCCGTTATCTTCGAAAAAGACGCTGTCTTTATTTCCGGTACACAAGGTCGGTGTTGGGGTCTTTAAGGTAAACCTGCTTGCTTTCTGGGCAAACAGCATTGCCATGGGCGTCAAATTCAAGCCGATGACCGTATTCGCTCATCCAACCAATATGTCGGGCGGGGTTACCGACCACAAGTGCATAATCAGGGACATGCTTGGTTACCACGGCCCCTGCGCCAATAAATGCAAAGCGTCCGATGTCATGCCCACATACAATGGTCGCATTTGCGCCAATGCTGGCCCCTTGTCCAACCCGCGTGCGGGCATATTGACCTCGGCGATTCACCGCTGAACGAGGGTTGGTCACGTTGGTGAAGACACAGGAAGGTCCTAGGAAAACATCATCATCGCAAGTAACCCCGGTATACAAGCTCACATTATTTTGAATCTTAACATTATTCCCAAGGATGACTTCCGGGGAGATGACTACATTCTGTCCAATGTTGCAATTGGAACCTATACGGCATCCACTCATGATATGAGAGAAATGCCAGATTTTGGTGCCTTCACCTATTTGGCATGGGTCATCAATGACGGCGGAGGAATGTGCAAAATAGGACATAGATTTTTAGACTTCGATTTAAGGATTGGGGACTTGAAAAGCATTGAAACAGGTTCGACACAAAGGACGATAATGTTCTTGGGCTCCGAGTACGAGGGTGTCGGCAATTCCACTGTGTCTGTATGAAAAGGTGGCCTCATTGCCACAATCCGAACAAATGGCTCGAACTTTGGTAACATCTTCAGCAACAGCCATAAGTGATGGCATTGGTCCAAATGGTTTTCCAAGAAAGTCCATATCAAGACCTGCGATGATGACCCGTAAATTTTGACGGCTTAATTCCTGTACGACTTCTAATATTTGTGGATCAAAAAATTGAGCCTCATCAATTCCTATAACACTAACAATGTCTTTTTGGTTGCGGAGGATGGTGAAAATTTCAGAAGAAGTTTTTACACTTTCGCATGTAATACTGTTTTGATTATGGGAAACGACCTTGTTGCTGTGGTACCGATTATCATAAATCGGTTTGAAAATACGGACGCCAAGGCCGGCCAATTTGGCACGACGGAGCCGACGAATTAACTCTTCTGTTTTACCGGAGAACATGGATCCGGTAATGACTTCAATACTTCCTCGGACGGTCGGTACCATTTGGAATTGTGGGTCGGTCATTCATCTATGGGATTTGGGCAGGCTAATGCTACACTTTTTGAATACTCATGTAAATCTACTGGGAAGGGTGCCTTAAAGAAAGGTCATCCTGAGGGAATGACGTCTAGTAGTGGGGTAGCTTCTGCACAGGCTGGGGAAAGGGGTTGATTTAGTTTACAGTTCCTCCTTTATAGGAAGGCCTTTCAGCTGGAAGGGAGGCCTTGCGATAGGCAAAAGGGCTTACTTGAAAACCGGCATTTTTTGGCTTTGTGGATAAGTTTTGTGGGGGAAAGTGGTATTTAGTGGGAAAAAGTGGTTAATTCGTACCTCATAAAATACTCCAAAAGATTGACTCAGTTCATCGGTGAATTTTCTTTGAAACTGGACGCTAAGTCCAGGATTAGTCTGCCGGCCGGACTTTTGAGGCAATTGAGCCCTGAGGCAGCGGGGAAATGGGTGATTAATCGGGGTTTTGAGGCCTGTTTGGTACTTTATCCCTCTTTGGAATGGGATAGCATGGTCCATGAATTGGGCCAATTGAATCCTTATGTCCGCGAAAATCGTGAGTTCCTGCGTTATTTTCTAAGAGGGGCAACGGCTTTGGAGCCTGATTCCGCCAACAGGCTTTTGTTGCCCAAGTCGTTGCTGCAATATGCGGTGATTGATAAGGATTTGGTACTCTTTGGGCACCTTAATCGCATTGAGCTATGGTCTGAGCAAGCATATCTCAAGATGCTTGATCAGGAACCTCAAGATTTTTCGGCTTTGGCTGAGCGGGTGATGGGAGGAAAATGGAATGTCTAAAGCTTTCTATCATCAGCCTGTTCTATTGGAGGCCTGTTTGGAGGCCTTGGAAATCAAGGTTGATGGTATTTATGTGGACTGCACTTTGGGTGGTGGGGGCCACTCACGGGCTATTTTGGCCCGTTTGGGCCCAGAGGGGCGATTGTTCGGGATTGATCAGGACGAGGATGCTCTCCTAAGGGCGAATAAGCCCCTAGAAGACGGAACCCCTGCTTTGTGCAGCGACTCCCGATTTGAGTTAATCGATGCCAATTTTTCACAGATGCAGCGCTTTCTGCAATGGAAAGGGGTGCAGGGTGTTCATGGCATTCTGGCAGATTTGGGTGTTTCTTCCCATCATTTGGATGAAGTGGATCGGGGTTTTGCTTTTCGTTTTGTGGAAGCTCCGTTGGATATGCGCATGGATCGACGGTCAGGACCCAGTGCCGGCGAATGGTTGGCCACCGCGACGGAAGAGGAGTTATCCTCCGCTTTATACCGGTACGGGGAGATTCGTCAATCGAAAAGGTTGGCTAGAGATTTGGTGATGGCTCGCCTTGAGGCGCCCTTGGAAACCGCAGGGCAGCTCAGGGAAATTACCCTTCGGAGTGCGGGCCAAGAAAAGCCATCACGCTATTTGGCCAGAGTCTTCCAAGCCATTCGAATTCATTTGAACAGGGAAATGGAAAGCCTGCAGGAATTGTTGGAACAATCCGGGACGATGCTCATCTCAGGCGGTCGGCTTGCCGTGTTGAGTTATCACTCCTTGGAGGACCGTTTGGTCAAGAATTACATCAATCACGGAAATTTTGAGGGTAAGGACCACCATGATCTCTATGGAAATCCGTTGAGGCCGATGGATCCGGTCAAAGGCCGATGGAAGCAAGCGGACGCCAATGAAAATTCCGAAAATCCCAGAGCTCGTAGTGCAAAGCTCAGGGTGGGGATTCGCAACCAGGTTTCGATGGAGGCACTTTATCAAGCCGCACAACAGCAGGATTTCTGGAAGGTTCCCGTTCGATTATCGCATCGCCCATCCGATTCATCCGCCAAGAAGCATGGGGTTCATCGCTAAAGGTCAACCAATGAAAAAGGCAGTTCAACCTCAAACAGAAAATCCTGAAAGTCCAACATGGAATCTTTGGACGCTCTTGGATCCGGAGCGATGGGCTCGTCCTGTATTGGTTCAACGCCACGGATATTTTATTGGTTATCTTTTTCTTTTAATGTTATTGTATATCGCTTATATCCATCAATGCGAGCGGCGGGTTCGACAAATCAGTAAAATCGAGAAACATAATCAGGAGCTTCGTTCACAATACCTTTTTCTCAAGACCGAGTTGGTTCGGCTTAGTCAATTGGATAAGGTTGTTCAAAGGGCATCGGGTTTGGGCTTCAAGGAAATGCGAGTTCCGCCATTGGCATTAAGTCATGCCGATTTAAGAAAGAATATTAGGCACGCCAAACCCATGCAACCATGAGTAAGGCGAAAAATTTCATCCGAGGTTGGAGAGTCAATATGGCCTTTTTGGGTTTAATGTTCCTAGGAATTGCTGTGTTATGGAAAACATGGAATCTTTTAGGTCCTGCGGGAGAACCTTACCTTCAGCAGGCCACGGAATCTAACAGGAAGCTTTTTGAAATTCCGGCCAATCGGGGGGATCTCTATGATTGCAACATGAATTTGTTGGCTTCGTCGGTTCCGCTGTATGAATTAAGGGTGGATTTTGGGGTGGAAGCTATGCATGATACTGCATTTTATCGCTCATTGGATCCATTGTCAAAAGGCCTTGCTGAGCTCTTTCCAAAGAAAACTCGCTTGGATTGGAAAAGGGATTTGATCAATGCTAAACGCAGCAAGCCGGTCAAGCGTTATTGGTTGTTGCATAAAGAAGTGAGTTTTGGAATTTTGGATCGGGTTCGTGAGTTACCAATGATGGGACTTCAAGGCGATTCCAAACGCTTGGGAGGATTGATCGCGGTGCAAACCAATCGAAGGGTGTTGCCGTATGGAAATTTGGCGGCAAGAACCATTGGATATATCCACCAAGGTAGACCACGGGTAGGCCTGGAGGCCGGTCTTGATTCGGTGTTATCCGGTGAACCTGGATTGGCCTTGAAACAACGCATGGGGGGTGGGGTCTGGAAGCCTGTGGGTCAAGAG
>VHAW01000118.1 GCA_016872225.1 Sphingomonadales bacterium
GGTTCGAATTGTCGATGCCCAAGGTCGTTTGATTACGACAGAATCCACCTTCGAATTGACCAAAGGCGTCAACGAGCTATCATTGCCTACCGAGGGACAGGCTGATGGGCTTTATTCGGTGCAAGTTGTTTATTCAAGTCTGGAGAATAAGGGTCTTCATGGAGCCTTCATCAAAACTTTACCTTTGACTATTCGGAAATAAACCGAAGGAAATTGATCGAAAACCCCGGTTCCTCAAAAAGCTGGGGTTTTCTCTTTTAAGGCCCATTTGGGTATAAATTCGTTCATAAAACCTCCCCTTATGAACTTTTCTTTTTTGAAATTCTGGTTCCTAACGATGGGATTCATCGCATCCCTTATGATCACCCCGGTCAATAGTCAATCCTTGAACGGGTTATCCATGGATGGAATCGATGATTATGTGGCGGTGAGCGGATCGAGTGCTTTGGTTGCAAATCTTAGTTCATTTTCCATGGCCTGTTGGGTTTACCCCACCAATGCGGCACCCTCTTATCCGGATTTTGATGGAATTATGGGATTTCGAAACGATGTCAACGCTGACTTCTATGTCCTGCAATTGAGTGCAACAACCTATGAGGCTAGGTTTCGCAACAGTGCGGGAACCATACACACCTTGATCCAAGGACCAGTTCTCCTGAATCAGTGGCAACACCTTGCTTTGGTTTACACGGGCTCTAGTCTACGATTTTATCACAACGGGAACCTCGCAGGAAGTATGAATGCAACGGGTATGATCACCAACACCAATATTCCCCTGGAAATTGGCCGGCTGAGTTTCAGCAGCAACCCCTTTTATTTGAACGGGAACATTGATGAGGCAGCTCTGTGGGGTAGAGCCTTATCGGACAACGAAGTGATGTGCCTTTTCAAACAACAACTGGACAGCGCCTCGGCAGGATTATTGTCGTATTACCCCATGGATCAAGGTATTGCAGGCGGTAACAATGTATCGGTCCCCTATTTGGAAGATATTAAGGGGGGGTACCATGGTTTCTTCTATGGACTGAATCTTACAGGATCCAATTCAAACTTTGTGACAGGAAGGCAAATGATGGGGATCCTACGAGACACCTTGTGCAGGGGTGAATCTCTGGTGTATGGCGGGACGACTTATCAGCAGGCTGGACAATTTCGGGTCAGATTGCCACGACCTGACCAATGCGATTCAACGGTATGCATCGTTATCAAAATTGACACTGCCGATCGAAGAATTTCCGTCAACCGAAATCAGTTGAGCGCCGTACAAACGGGAGCAATCACTTACCAATGGATCAACTCCGCTGGAACCGCGATTCAAGGAGCCACCAATCGAAATTACACTGCGACATCCAACGGCACCTACCGTGTGGTGATGCGAATGGGGAGCTGCATGGACACCTCTTACCCTGCCTTGGTGAGTACCGTTGGGCTGCCTGATGAGCTCAACACGGCCACGAATCGTGCATTTCTCGTTTTTCCAAATCCAGGAACGCATTGGGTTCAACTTATCCCTTTAGTCAATGGGATACCGTTGATTTTGGAAGTTTATTCCATAGCCGGCAAAATGATGCATCGACAAGACAAGTTTAGCGAAGTGGGTGAAACTTTCCATTTAATAACCTCGGATTGGCCCAATGGATTGTACCAATTCCGACTCAAGATAAGGCTCCTGGAAATCTCGCCGTCCAATCAACACCCGCGAGAATGCTGGGGCGTCTCGAATTGGCTCAAACAATAATTAACCCATAGATTTCTTCGTATATCAATTCACCCCAAACTTTGCAATCGGATAAATGAAAAACAAATTGAGTTACGGACAACGAATGGCCGATAGGATTGCGGCTTTTGGGGGATCTTGGATCTTTATTTTTTTGTTTTTTGGGATTTTGATGGGATGGATCGTGCTCAATGCTTGGATTTTGAACCAAAGCGCATACGACCCTTACCCTTTCATCTTGCTAAACCTGATCCTAAGTTGCCTCGCGGCCATACAGGCTCCCATCATCATGATGAGTCAAAACCGGCAAGAAGAAAAAGACCGACTTCATGCAGAGAACGATTACCACATTAACCAAAAGGCCGAAAAGGAAATCAGGGAATTGCATCAAAAAGTGGATCAACTTCAGGAACAAATCCAAGAGTTAATTTCACATTCCCAAAAGACGCCCCGATGAACCCCCGGTACATTCTCGTGGGAAGAACCTTTCCAAGACCTTCCCTATCGGCATGAAGATTTCAGGTGTCGTCACTGCATTCAATGAAGAAGCCAAAATCGAGGCTTGCTTACGGTCTCTTCGCGAGGTCTGTGATGAAATCATTGTTCTGGATTCCGGAAGTACCGATCGTACGGTGACTATCGCTCAAAATCTTGGCGCTGAAGTCTTTAACCAAGCTTTCCAAGGATATGTTGAACAAAAAAACACGGCCATTCAATTTGCCAAAAACGAATGGATCCTTTCCCTGGATGCAGATGAAGTCTTGTCCAAGGAACTTATCAAAGCCATTCATCAAATTAATGCTCCCCTTCCAAAAACCGCTTTTCGCTTCAAACGGCTTAACAATTATTGCGGACAGTGGATTCGGCACGGCGCATGGTATCCCGATCGCAAAATCAGGCTATGGCACCAACATTACGGGACATGGGGGGGGCAGAATCCTCATGATCAAGTGATGGTTCAAGCGGGTGTGGCTATCTTGGATATTCCGTATAATATCCTGCATTACAGCTACGATAAGCCAGAGGACCTCCGTAAACAATGCGAAAAGTTTGCAGCCATTGCGCGCTCACAATTGAAGATGAACGGGAATTTCGCTTGGCGTATTCCCCACCTTCGCGCCTTGTTCAAATTTTGCAGGGACTACTTTTTCAAATTCGGATTACTGGACGGCAGAGCAGGGTTAATCATCGCCTTTCATAACGCGCGATACACCTACTTGAAATACGCCAAACACCCTTAACCTTATAAGAATTTAAATTCTATACCCATGATATTTCGAAAAATTACATTTATGGTCATTTGGGGCCTACTCTTGTTCTTGATGAATGGATGTAATTCAGAATCCAAAACCCAAACCGGAACCATGGAATGCGCCTTTGAATGGTCAGGTCCCCTTTATGAGGGATCGAATCCGGCACAAGAACTGGTCAAGGTGGACCTAGCAAGTTTGTTGGGCAATCCAGTCCAAGAGGGTATGAAAATCATGAAGATTCAACTTAAATCTGCTGAACTAAGCGGCGACAGCGCCTCCGCCTTGAATGGAATTGCTTCCCTTGTCCTGAGCATTGCCAGTGATGACCCATCGCTACCTATGAAGGAGCTGGCCGTCCTTAATCCAGTGGCCGCCCCATCTGGGCAAGCCACCTTGAAGCCCAGTCCTGAAGCCGAACTATCGGATTTCTTTGCTCAAAAAGAATTTTACCTGGTTGTCGATGCGGGGATTTCCGCTGACCGAGATCAAAATTTACGTTTGACCGGGAAATTCCAATGGGAAATTCAATACCGATAGCCTCACTTTGTTCGCTTCATAACACCACCCTTCAATACCTTTTCGATTCAAACCATAAAATAAATTTCATGAAAAAGCTTACCTTGTTCCTGATGGGCCTTGCGCTTTCCATACAGGCTTATGCCCTCATGCCCGGTGAAGACGGAGACCGTTTATTGGGCGTATGGGAGCCCAGCAACGGCCGAGCACGGGTCAAGGTAGAGAAAATTGGAACCAAATACTACGGTAAAATCGTCTGGCTCAAGGAACCGAACGATCCAAAATCCGGCTTGCCCAAGACCGATAAGAATAACCCCGATGCCAACTTGCAGAATGTCCCCCTCAAAGGGTACCGAATGCTCAAAGACTTTGTTTATCAGGGCAATAACCAATGGACCGAAGGCACAATTTACGATCCATTGAACGGGAGCACCTACAGCTGCACCATCAAAATGACCGATCCGAACACCTTGGATATCAGGGGCTATATTGGGGTCTCCGCCTTTGGCCGAACGGATATCTGGAAGCGCCTTGCGGTCAAAAAGTAATTTCAATTCTATGCTTAAGCGATTCTATCCTTGCTGGAACAGCATTATCCTTGGCCTTGGATGCTGGGCCGTTGGTTACATTGCGCAAGCGCAAAACACGGATAGCACCAAGCAAGAAAGTACTAGCGACGAGGACTTTTCGATGTACGATAATGTGGGCTTTGCCGACGAAGGGGCGCGCCGCTATTGTTCCCCCAAAATCGAAGGTCTTAGTCCGGCCAAGTTGATCAGCCTAGGCTACGACTTCCAGGCCGGTTACGGATTAGGGGTCGATACATTTACCAACCATACCAATACTTGGGAGCCGGATAGCGCGCGAGTTTTAAATTCAAGGGGTCTGCGATTGGGTTTTAATATCCCGGTGATCTCGCGCACCAATTTGGTTTGGCAAATGGGAGCCAATTACTGGGAACAACGCTACTTCATGGAGAATCCCTATGGATCAGCCCTCCAAACAGAGCATCCTTTGCTCCAGACCCTTTCGGAAAACGGCCTACGCACCTTTGGGGTAAGCACCACCCTTTTCAAACCTTTGGACGATAAACGCTTTCTCTTGTTTCAGGGTTCAGCCGACCTGAACGGTGATTTCTCAACCCTGGAACTGATGCCCCTCAAGTACCTCAAGTACTCCGCTGCGCTGGTTTACGGTTTACGACCTCACGAGAAGAAGCAGTGGGGGTTGGGTTTGGCGCGTACCTACCGAGTGGGAGAACTGAATTATATCCCTGTTTTCTTGTTCAATTGGACTGACCCCGCCAACAAGTGGGGTACCGAAATTCTCTTTCCAGCCCGAGCCCATGTGAGGTACACGATCAACCCCCGCAACATGTTGTTTGGAGGATTTGAATTGGAAGGGCAAAGTTATCGGCTGTGGAACACAAACAGCACCCCTGATAAATTCAGGGAAGAAGACTTGGAAATTCGCCGTGGAGAAATTCGCTTGCGGGCCATGTACGAGTTCTCCCTCAAGGACTTTGTTTGGCTATCGGTACAGGCCGGTTATCGGATCAATTACCGCTACGAGGTGGATCGTTTGGTCGGCGGTCAAGAAATTTACC
>VHAW01000119.1 GCA_016872225.1 Sphingomonadales bacterium
CCCAATGTGATGCCGCTCAAATTCTTGTTCAATACCGAGATTTTCCCTTGGGCTTTCTTGTATGGTTGCCGAAAGAATTTAGTGGTTAACAAAAGGTTTTTTGTATGGGTAGTTTATTTGCTTTTGGGGCTCATGATTTGGACGCCAACGGTCAAGAGTATTTTGATCCCCCTCAGGGCTATGATGGCCTTATTGAATGCTTGTCTGCTGTATTGGTGGACTTTTCGATGCGATGACAAGGAATTGCAGCGTATCGATTCGGCATTCCGGTGGATTTTTGGCTTAACCCTGGGCGTGGGTCTGCTCCAAAATTTCTACCTTTTCCCGACATTCTTGACGGCTCCTGTGAAGTTGTTTATCGACCGATTTGAGCCGGTACCGTTGGGCGCAGGCCGTGGGGTAACCTCCTTGTTTGCTGAACCATCCTATGCCAGTATTGATATGCATTATTTTTTTGCATACTACTTGATGATAAACCGCATATCCCATCAATCGCGTTTGGGGTTGGCGATGATCGCCGGTTTAATCTTGTTTGATATCCTGGTGATTCGATCCATTACAGGAACCATCATGGTCTCGATTTATCTGATGAGTTTCCTCCGAAAAAAAACTTTGTTACAAGGATTAATCATTGGATTGGTGGTGGCTACCGCCACTTTTTATATTGCCCGGGAAATGAACACGCTGCCTCGGTCGGTGGAGGTTGCCTATGATTTTGTGGTTAATCAGGAATACAAGGACCCTTTACCTATCCTGTTGGAACAAAGTGGTTTTCGTTTTATCAGTATTTGGTCAGCTTACCGGTACGGATTGCTGAATCCGCTGGGCTCAGGGGTAGGAGGGTGGCCGGATGCGAGTGTCGAAGCTATGGATGCGCTTGGGGTTCCCGCTTCGGCATTAAGTTTCTTTTTTGAGTTATCGGGCGGCGATTATTACGGGGTCCGGCCGACCTCTTTTGTGGCCGGTCTGATGTTGGAAAGCGGTATTGTGGGGGTGATCTTGTTTATGTGGGCCTTTGGGAAATACTTTATGGATCCTCGAATTTACAGGGACAATCATGGTCGCTCTATCGCTGTGCTTTTTTGGTTTAACTTAGTAATGCTTGGAACCATCGGTGATCCGATTCCGTTCATCATTTTTGGTTTATGTTATAAAAGACTCTGTCCTCCGGCATCGATCGAGCCTGCTCACGAACCTCTTCCTTCCTAGTGGAACCCTTAGTTAGCATTGTGATGCCGGTATTCAATACCGAAGCTTTCCTTGAAGAATCCTTGAAGGGTATTCTTCAACAGGAATACCCCTGTTGGGAATTGCTTCTGATCCTGGACGGTGGACCAGAGGCGGTCAACGCATCCTTTTGGCAATCGGAATTTCCAGATCCAAGGATTCGATGGCTCATTAGTCAACGAAATCGAGGACTTTCCCGTTCCCGAAATCTTGCGATACGTTGTGCCAAAGGCGCATGGATTGCTTTCTGTGATTCGGATGATGTATGGTTGCCCGGCAAACTTGCTATTCAATTGAAGGAAGCCCGGCAAGGGCGGTACAATGTGCTAGGAACTGGCTTTGTTTTTGTACGGCAGCGACCGTCGCTTCCATCAGGCCAATCCGGTAGGGAAATGTTGCGCAAGGCGGTCTTACCGACAATTTTGGATTATCCAACCTTATTAGCCACCAATGCTTTGCCTATGAGCTCAGCGATGTATAACGCAGAGGAGTTGGGTAAACATTATTTCAACCGGTCGGTTGGTCATGAATTGATTCACGAAGATTATGCCTATTGGTTGAATATGTTCGCGAATCCTGGGGTGAGGCCAATGCTTGTGCAGAGACCTTTAGTCCGGATCCGCATACGGTCCAATTCTCGTTCGTCGAACAAGGGCAAGGCGATGCGCGCTCATGCTACCATTCTGTTGGAACATCTGGGCCCAAGCCTCTTAAGCCGTGTTCGGATATTGGGTTATTTGAGCCTGTATTTGTTCTGGGCCTTCAGGAAACGCAGCAGTCCATGGCAGGCGCCTCACGAATTTGATTGGAACCGATGAATCCCATGAACCTCGTTGTTGTTCTAATTGCCTATTACCCTGATCGTGATGCTCTTAAAGCATGGTCCGAGGCTGCGCAACGTGGTGTGCCCCTTCGGATATGGGATAATACCCCAGGGGGCTGTCAGGTTCAGGATGAATTTCCCTCCTTGGAGTTCTTGGGCACGGGTCATAACCTAGGGGTGGGACCTGCCCTCAAAAGGTTATTGAATGAGCTTCAGGAACAAGGCCTATGGGACAAAGCCTTGTATTTGGATCAGGATGCTGAATGGACCATAACAACCTACCAATGGGCGGCCGCTTTGCACGACTCCTTATTGATCGACTTAGAAAAAGATAACAATGCTTTGGTGGGTCTCTGTGGTGGCTGCCGTAGCGGCGGAAATCAAAAAGCGCTTGCTCCGGTACGTATAATGATGACCAACGGCATGATATTCCCCATCAAGGAGACCGCAGCTTTACTGAATACCTATAATCCGTTTTTTATGGAATGCGTAGATTATCAGGTATGTTACAGAGCCAAACTTCGAGGGTGGGCATTGTTTGTCGCACAAGGTTGCCCCGATTTAAAACACGACCCTACTCGTCCAAGCATTGCATGGTCGAACGGAATAAGGACATTCCACAAACGGATTTACCCATCGGGCCGGGGTCGACGATTTCTTTTGAATTTGGCGGTCTTGGCCTTGCATGCATTTTCTCGCCTAAATTTCCCCTATTTATGGGTATTTTTGAGAAATATTTTAACCCATGTGGCTTACAGGACTTGGTTCGATGCCGTTTGGTATCTTAGGGCATCGGGACGTCAAACCTAAATGCTTAAACTGATGACAAAACGCAAAAATTCTAATTCAATTCCCTCCGACGAAATTCGCATGGACTCTTTGGGTCATTGGTTTCAATACCCTTTTTCGTTCATATTCCGAAATTTGTTATCTATTCTTTTGGGAGTCCTCTTCGGATCCGGTTTGGGCTGGCTTGTGTCTATAGGTTGGCCGGAACGAGATTTTGCAGCAAGGTATACCATTTCGGCCGAAGAGAAAAGTTCTTCTGCCTGGGAGAATTTGTTGGCCCAGTTTGGTATGGATGTCAGCGGAAATAATCCTGCGAATGTTTTTCAAGGCGAAAGTTTGGTAAAACTTTTTTCGACTCGCAACTTGATCGAGAAAGCCTTAATCACTCCGACCCAATTACCCTCGGGTGAGATGGTGTATTTAGGCGATTACTTCTTTGTGCGTTCCAAGGCCAACCGCTTACCAGAATTTGATGGTTTTCGTTTTGCCAAAGGAGATTCGGGTATTCTACGAAGCTACAACGCTTTGCAGGATAGCGCGCTGTGGCTTACTTACAAATACGTTCTTAAGGAGGTAGTTTCTGCATCGAGGCCTGATAAGAAATTAACTTTTATCGAGGTAACTTGTTATGATCGGAATGACACTATGGCCATGGTGATGGCGGGTAAGTTAATTCAAACCGTATCTGCCTTTTATACCGAGAACCTTACCTACAAAGCTCGTAAAAATCTTGATGTGCTTCAAGAGGAGCTTGATTCTGTCAAAAGGGAATTGAATAAGAATATGTACCAATCCTCGATGCTCAATGATGGTGATGTAAATCCAACACGGCAAATTTTGCGCGTGGAACAAAACCGTAAACTCATTGATTTGCAGATATCCATGACCTTATTTGGGGAACTGACCAAGAACATACAATTGGCAGAGATTTCTCTCCGCAAAGAAACCCCTTTGATTCAGGTCATTGATTCTCCCCGATTGCCGCTGGAGCACCAAGGTTTGAACCCTCGTTGGTATTGGGCTATAGGCGCAGGGTTAGGGGGTATGTTGGTGATGTTCTTTTTGATGCGCAAAGGTAAGAACGCCATTAATGTGCGCTGAGCCAGTCGGGTCCGCGGCCCAAGTCTACCACCAAAGGGACTAGGAGTTCGGTGGCGCCGGTCATTTCTCGGCGGACCAAATCAGCCAAAACGGTTTCTTCGCCGGGAGCCTGGTCGAGGACCAGTTCGTCGTGAACCTGTAACAACAATTTGGATTGAAGGCCGTGTTGGCGAAGGCCGCGGTCCAGCCGTATCATCGCGACTTTGATGAGATCGGCGGCCGAACCTTGAATTGGTGTGTTGATGGCGTTTCGTTCGGCAAAGGCCCGCACCGCAGCGTTGTTGGATTGTAAATCTTTCAGATAACGACGTCTACCCATGAGGGTTTCGGTATAACCTTTGGACCGGGCTGCCGAAACACATTCTTGCATATAGGCCTGAACGCCGGGATAAATCCCAAAATACTGCTTAATCAAGTCAGCGGCTTCTCCTCTATCAACCCCCAGGCGCTGGCTGAGGCCAAAGGCCGAAATCCCGTAAATAATCCCAAAATTGACCATTTTGGCTTTGCGTCGCATTTCGGGGGTGACACTTTCCGTGGCGATACGATAAACCCGAGCCGCGGTGGCCGCGTGAATATCCACACCCGACCCAAAATCTTCGAGCATTTGGGGGTCCCGACTCATGTGGGCCATCAGGCGCAATTCGATTTGGGAATAATCCGCTGATAAC
This sequence comes from Sphingomonadales bacterium, assembly GCA_016872225.1. Taxonomy (GTDB): domain Bacteria; phylum Bacteroidota; class Bacteroidia; order UBA7662; family UBA7662; genus SYHX01. The sequence goes on from VHAW01000119.1 coordinate 4,612, forward strand.
AAAACCCATCCTTCCTGGTCCCTGGCCACAAAGGCTTTGCGAATCTCACGGCCTTTGGGGGTTCGAATGGGGATGTTTTGCAAATTGGGTCTTTGGCTGCTCAGGCGACCTGTTGCCGTTACATGCTGATAATAAGAAGTATGGATCCGTCCGCTCCAAGGCCGAATCAATCCCGGCAAGGCTTCGGCGTAGGTGGAACGGAGCTTGAGGGCTTCGCGGTATTCCAGCACCTGAGCTACGATGGGCGATTGGAATTCCAAGGCGCTTAACACTTCTTCGTCGGTTTTGTATTGACCGGTTTTGGTTTTTTTGGCTTTGGGGTCTAAGCGTAGTTTTTCAAAGAGGACTTCCCCCATTTGCTTGGGAGAGGCAATGTTAAATTCTTGACCGGCCAAGTGATGGATGGATTTTTCGAGGCGTTGCAGGTCCG
>VHAW01000120.1 GCA_016872225.1 Sphingomonadales bacterium
CAACTTAATTTGCCAAGCGATCACAGCCGTTCGGGGATTGGACTGTAGGCGCAAAGACGCATTGCCCCCTTGGCAAGCTGAATCTCCCACCAAAGTAATACAAGCCGGACTTAGGCTAACTTGCTGAATCAGAAGACTATCGCATCCGCCCACATTCCTGAGGGTATCCACGAAGGTCCCCGATGAAGTAAAAATCCTGCCCCTGGGACCAACCACCGCAACACAGCCCTGCAAGACCAAGGTGGAATCCGTGGCCCTGCATCCAGTAAGATTGTTGTTACGAGTTACCGTGGAGCTGCCTTTGAGGAGAATCTGATCCGGGTCAAGGCTGAAGGTGGAGATCGTCCCTGCTACGGTATACGCTTGGACCGAAGCTCCGGGTTGCAACCACAGCGTTTGGGCGGGAATACCGGTATTGGAAAACGTGAGCCGTATCGGGATTTTGTTCCTGAAGGTTGGGGTCACCGATGGAGTAGTTACCGCTTGATTCACCTGAACCCACAAATTGTTCCCGGATTGATTCCAGTTGAGGCTGTAGGTAGGATGACCCTGCCCGTAAACCCAATCTTGAAAAAAGGGTTGCAAATTGACCCCGCTTCCCGCCTCCAGGTATTGCCTGAATTCATCCGTGGTGGCAACTGCATGCTGTCTTCCTAACAAATACTGCCTCGTGGCTCTAAAGAAAACCGTATCCCCTAATTCATGCCGTAACATATGCAAAACACAGGCCCCCTTTTTGTACGACAATGCCGAATTGAAAATGCGATTTTCGTCCGCCCCGGCTGGAACATAGACCGAGGCATTGGTCACCGATCGAGCCGATGATTGCGCCGAAGTCATCCAAGAATTGGCAGAACTTTGACCCAAAGCCGCCTGACGGTACAGGTATTCACCGTACGATGCCCAACCTTCGTTCAGCCAAATATCGCTCCACGTAGCGCAGGTTACTAAGTCCCCAAACCACTGATGCGCAAGCTCATGAGATACCAAATCGGTGCTGAAGCTGCCCATGGTGCTCATGGTCTGATGCTCCATTCCTCCCCCAAGGGGAGCCATCATATGCCCGTATTTCTCGGCACGAAAAGGATAGGTAATCCATTGCCTGGAGAAGCGTTCCAGCATGTCGGGGGTTTGATTCAAATTATTCAACCAGAAATTGAGGCAGCTCTGGCCCGAACTGTTGTTGGCATTATACACCCAATGTTGAATTAAGACCGAATCACCAGGCAACGGCCTGGCATAATTCAAATACTCGGTATAGGGAGCTACCGAAAAAGCGATCAAGTAAAATGCCTGCGGATAACGGGTTCTCCATTCGAAGCGGCTACGGTTGTTGGGCAGAACTTGGGTGGAAAATAACAAGCCGTTGGAGGCTACTTTGTTGGGGTTGGCACAGGAACCCACGAAATCCACGGAATCAATTTTGTCCCATAGGTCTTGTTTGCACGGAAACCAATCCGGCGCTCCAAAGGGCTCAGACAAGGTCCATGTCGCGCGAACCCCCCAGGTCGATGAGGCCGCCGAGGTCACCCCTGCAAAGAAACCTGTGCCCGATGGGGTTCCCCCGTAATAAACCCTGCATTCGAGGTTGGATCCTGAAGACAAGGATTGGTTCAAAGGAAATTTAACCACCTCCCCTGCCCGAATAAGCTGCGAGCCCAAGTAGCGTTGCCCATTGAATACCACCGAATCAATGGTCAAAAACGACCGTAATTCAAACCAAAAAGTGTCCATAAGTCCCTGCAACACGATGGCTTTGAACAGAACATTGCCACTCAAGGCGGTGGAAGCCGTGGTGACATTCAAATCAAAACGGTAATAATGAATATCATAGGCATCTGCTCCCCGATTAACAGCTGCAGCGCGCCCTATTCCACTTTCGTGCCATAGCCTTGCTCTGTGCAAGGCCCCTGCCTTGGCCTGCGCACATCCATGCCCTTCATCCTGTCTTTGGGGAGACCCTGCATCGATGTAAGGTATGGCATTGATCGGTAAAAGCCTTTCAAAGGCCTGCAAGGACTGTGCCCTCGAAACAGACAACTCAAATAGAAAACCCAAAACAAGAAATATTCCCAAGGCTTTAGGGAGGATACTCAACTGACAAGTTATTTTCATCTCCAAAGAAACAAAATTCATTCCATGAAAAGAAAGCGAGAAAATTAAAACCGCTTAAGGGTTGTTATTTGAGAAATAACAACTCCCTATATTTTGGAAGTGGCCATAACTCGTTATCCACCAGGATCTCTACGCGATCGGCATGATCTCTGATGCTATCCAAATAAGGCTTGACCTGCTCACAATAGACCTGGGCCCTGGTACGGGTGGATTCGATTTCGTTGGCCTTTTTGCGAGCCAAGCGCATTTTTTCGGTTTGCTCCACCATGGCCGCGATGTGTTGTCCAATGATTTCGGCCAATACTTTGAGAGAGGCCGTGTTTTTGGCGGTTATGCCCAGTTCCTTTTGTAATCGAAGGTTCTCCAAGCATCGCTGTTGATATGCCATGGCAGCGGGTACAATTTGGGTAAGGCTCAATTCTCCCACCAATCGCGATTCTATTTGAAGCTTTTTGATATAGTTCTCCAGCATGATTTCGTGCCGAGCTTCAATTTCACGCTCCGTGTAAACACCCATTTTCTCAAATAAATGAACGGTGGATTTAGAGACCATCGCGTCCAAGGCCTCCGGAGTGGTACGAAAATTGGAGAGGCCTCTTTTGGCCGCTTCTTTCTGCCACTCTTCCCCGTAACCGTTGCCTTCAAAACGAATCTTCTTGGAGGCTTTGATATATTTCTGCAGCACTTTGAGCAAGGCCCCTTCCCGGCTCTCGCCATCGCTGATGGCTTTGTCCACTTCGGTTTTGAAGGCGGTAAGACTCTGGGCCATCGCCGCGTTGAGAACCGTCATCGCTGCGGCGCAATTGGAGGCAGAACCTACGGCCCTCAGTTCGAATTTGTTGCCGGTAAAGGCAAAGGGCGAAGTTCGATTACGATCGGTGTTATCCAAGAGTATTTCGGGAATTGCTTTGATCTGATGCATAAGCGAACGAACCTCCACCTGGTCTTTGTCCAATTTACCTTTTTCGATTTCATCCAAAACCCTGGACAATTGTTCGCCTAAGAAGGCCGACATGATCGCCGGAGGTGCTTCGTTGGCCCCAAGACGATGATCATTACCCGCGCTGGCAATGGATGCCCGAATCAAATCGGCATGATCATGAAACGCTTTGATGGCATTGACAAAGAAGGTCAGAAACATCAAATTACTTTTTGGTGTTTTTCCAGGCGATAACAAATTTTTTCCTGTATTGGTCCCTAATGACCAATTGTTATGCTTTCCAGAACCATTGATACCTGCAAAGGGCTTTTCATGCAATAACACCGTCAGACCATGTCTCTTGGATAGCTTCTCCATCAAATCCATGAGAAGTTGATTATGATCTACAGCAAGGTTTATTTCCTCAAACAATGGAGCACATTCAAACTGCCCAGGGGCTACTTCGTTATGCCGTGTTTTGAGGGGAATTCCCAAACGGTAGGCTTCGTTTTCGAGATCCACCATAAAAGTATGTACTCTTTCAGGTATGGTACCAAAGTAGTGATCTTCAAGCTGTTGACCACGTGCAGCCCCATGCCCAAAGAGGGTTCTTCCAGACAAAACCAAGTCCGGCCTAGCATCGAAGAGGGCAGAATCTATCAGGAAATATTCCTGCTCTACACCTAATGTTGGGAAAACACGGGTAATGTTTTTGTCAAAATACTGACACACCGATACACCGGCCTTTTCAACCGCTGCGAGAGATTTAAGTAAAGGGGATTTATAGTCTAGCGATTCCCCGGTATAGGATACAAAAATGGTAGGAATGCAAAGGGTCTTGCCGGCTGGGCTTTCCAACACAAAAGCCGGAGAGCTGGGATCCCAGGCCGTGTAACCTCTGGCCTCAAAAGTATTGCGAATACCCCCACTAGGAAATGAAGATGCATCGGGTTCCTGTTGCACCAAAGCGCTGCCGCTAAAGGCCTCGATAGCCTCACCATCATTATTTAGTGAGAAGAAGGAATCATGTTTCTCGGCGGTAGATCCAGTCAACGGCTGAAACCAGTGAGTGTAATGGGTAGCCCCTTTGGCCAAAGCCCAATTTTTCATCCCGTTGGCCACTTGCCTGGCAATCTCCGAGCTAATACCATGCCCTTGATCGATCGCCTCATTAAGGGCCTCGTAAATCTCCGGTGACAGAAATTCACGCATGGCTTTCTTGTTGAATACATTTTCGGCAAAGCGCTCGGAACTTTTGAAGGGTACCGGCATTGCGAAGGGGGCAGCATTTTGGCGGATGCTTTGCAGGGCTTGGTGACGCAGGTGGGCCATAGGGTATAGTGGGTTAAGATTTCGATTGCAAATCTATTCTTTGTTGAAATAAAAACCCCAAAAAGAGAGTTTTTCTTTAAAAATTCATTCACTAAAGCAAAAATCTTTCAAAAAAATGAGTTTATTATAGAAAAAACTTAATTAATTATTAAAATTTTGTTCAAAAAATAAGTGATTTGAATAAAAAATTATATTTTAAATTTTAAATATAATACTCATTTCTTTAGCCCATCCCTATCCCCTTGGGCTCTGTAAACCGTGTATTTTTGGCCATGCAAAGATTGTTGGAAGCTCACCGCCCTTTTTGGAATTCTTTAGGGCTGCATACAGCCATAGTTTTATTGGCATTCTTAGGCTGGCTTCCTCCCACCAACGCGGGGACTGGCCCAAAGGAGCAGCGTACCAACCAAGCTCAAGAGGTATCGGACCGTCCTCAACCCAAAAAGGCCGCACCCCGTTTTCGAAAAATTTCTGCTCGCAAATTGCCTTTGGAATTACTGGAAGAATTCAGAAAAAATTATCCAGCCGCCGTGGAACTGGAATGGCAATCAAGAGACGCTCATAGGACAGAAGTAATGGATTTACAACCCCCGAGTACCAACGAAAAGCTTTTGATTCTTCGACTGGATACCAAGATATACCGCGTTCAGGGTTACAA
>VHAW01000121.1 GCA_016872225.1 Sphingomonadales bacterium
TCCTTTATTTTCGTGGGTTCCGACCCCAAAGGAATGATGCGCCTCGTGAAGGCCTCGTACTAACCCCTTTCAAGGAACCCATAGGTCCGAAACTGCGCGCACGGCGTAAGACCATGCTTTCATACGACTTCGACCCATGACCACTAGGGAAACGCCTAATTGCCTGGCTCTTTCGGTCTTCAGGCCTTGACGTTTGAGCACCTCCTCCAAATCAAATAAACATGGTATTGTGCTGTATTTGGAAGACCCCAACCAATCTAATGACCCTTTCCAGAGTCTGCCTACCACTGCGCGTTCTCTGTACATTGGCTTCAGACGATTCGACTGCAAAGTCTGTAAAATAAACAAAAAGACCCCAGCAAGTCGGTTGCGTAACCTTTGATCTTTTTGAAAATCAGAAGGCCAAGAATCCACCGCCCACGATCCAAAGACCTTATCGCTGGTGATGACTTCGCCTCCACCGATCAAGGCCTGCATGCCTCGCGGAAGGAAACGAATAAAGGGCGACTTTCCCGATAAATTCAGCATAAACTGAAGGACCTGCTCCATCGGTACCGATTCGGTATCCACTGCAATTTCATTCACACCAAAGGTGAACATCAACTCCCTAACATCATTCACTTCACCCAAGCAATCCCCACCTTCTCCATCTTGCATTAGACTAGGGACTACATAACCAAGCCATCGGGTACCCCATTTGGTAACGTACCAAGAAGATAACTGATGCATCATTTCTTTTTTACCAATCCCTATCACAGGGGATCCATTCCTTGGCGACCATCCAGATTCCAGACGGCCCATCAGGAGGTAAACCAAACCCTTAAAGCCCAACGAAAAAACAAGGCAAGCCCCCGTGCCTGCTAGAATGAGACCTCTTGAGAATCGCCATTCCGCAGGGAGAAAGGCATACACAAAACCAATGGCCAACGTTCCCATGATCATACCGCGTATCACCCGGTGATAGCGATAGGTCTTCTCGTAAGCCCCATTGAACCAGGCACTTAACACCCAAATACTCACATAAGCCGGAAGTACATAGTGCTTAAATTCAATTGGATAGGCCAAGCCTGCGTTTGCTTTCACGTGATTCTCCCAATATAAGGTCAGCAATTGCATCAACCACATAAACCCTACCCAATCGAGGACAGGATGAAAGGCCCATACGGACCAACGGCGAAATACGGAGAGCGCTGCCCTGCCCCCAATGCCAATTCTTAACATGATATGCAACCAAAAAGACTTGGATGGACCGTAATACCGACTGGCAAATTCCATCATCGCTCCGTAAAACATACGTACGTAACGCATGGATTCTTTTCGGGTGCTTTCGCCCTTGAAATGGATGATGGGATTCGTACCCAGGTATCGGTTACGGTAGCCTGCGCGAAGAATGCGGTAACTCCAATCAATGTCTTCGCCGTACATAAAATATCGTTCGTCCAGCAAACCAATTTCTTGAGCAACTTGGGCCCTCACCCACATAAAAGCACCAGCCAGAATAGGGACATCGTGATCGGATTCGGGATTCAAATGTCCCAAATGATAGGCCGCCAGCCGAGGATGATAAGGAAATAGAACGGCTAATCCTGTTAACTTATAGAACGCGGACTCCGGGGTTGGGAGCCCTCTTTTGGACTCCCTCAAAAATCGACCATGACCATCCAGCATGCGGACTCCCAGGGCACCCACCATCGGATCTGATTCCATAACTTGCCAGCATTTCCACAAAGTCAGCTCCGACAATACCGTATCAGGATTTTGGATGAGAAGATATTTACCGCCGGCTTGCGCCAACGCCTGGTTATTTGCCCTGGCAAATCCGATATTCTCCGGGTTTTGAATCCATTGAACCCATGGAAATGATGCTTTGATAAGGGCTTCACTCCCATCGCTTGAGGCATTGTCCACCACCCAAACCTCTACATTCGGCGAGCCATCGGGAACCAGCCTAAAATCTTTGGACGTCCACCCATCCAAAGCTTCGGTCTCTCCAGCCATCCTTCTATCGAAATAGGCCATGGACTGTTCCAAGGATTGCAAGGCAAGATGCAGATATCGGTAAACTTTATAGTTCACCAACACTACCGATAGTGCTTTTTTTTCGTCCATGAGAATATTCAATCGGCCACGGTAAAGCCTAGAACATGCTTACACCAAACCCTAAATGTGTTAAAGTCACCTTCTGCGAGGGAACTCCCAAGGTACGAGAGATTCTAAGGACATAGGGTCGGCCTGCGACTCTCGCCCGAATTCCACCCGTCCATTGCAGGCCCCATTGACTCAGGTTATCAACAGTTTCAATGCGTTGGTTATTGGTGTCAATATAAGCCCTCTGCAACAAATCGTTCACAAAATTATATTCCACCCCAAGACCCGCATAAACACCTACAGGGTCATCATTGTCCGCCATGCTACCCCTTCCAAGATTTAATTCAAAACTCAAAGGTGAATTAATCATGAAAATACTTCCCAAATTACTGAATTGCAGAGCAAGACCCAGATTTGTACCAGCCGTTACGGAGAGAAGATCCCCCTTGGTCCACAAAGCATACCTTGGCACATAATTGAATCCCTGCAACAAAATCTGGGGAGGTATATCGAATAAGTTGGTCTGATCAAAGGGAATTTGGTAACTATAGATACCGGTGGTAAACTCCTGCATGAATTCGGGATGCCTGTCAGCCCATGAATGCCCTCCTTCGCTGCGACCTGATGAGGAACGTGTCTTGCGATTCCCTTTGGAAGACGTATAGCGATCCAAATCCGGACTTTGCGCTCGCAAATGCCCGGTCAATAAAATGGAGATTACGATAAAGAGAATAGGGAGCAAACGCATGGTGGGGATTTCTCCAAAAATACTAGTCTTTCTTATCTTTACCCAAAGCCCTGTTTGGCCAAAGCCTAGCTTTCCTAGACCCCCCCTTTATGCAATTTTCCTGCATCCGCGAAATTCACCTCAAATCCCGCAATTTGCGCAAAAGCCTTGCGTTTTACCAAGATTTATGCGCCTTTCCTACCCTTTCCTATATCAAGGACAAACACGCTATTTTTGAAGCAGGTTCTACCCTTTTGTACTGCCATCAACTTAAGAGCGGCCAGGAATTTCCTGGAAGCTCGGATTCGGAATTTGTAAATCAATTTATCAGTATGGAATGCAGCCCCGGGGAATATGAAAACAATTTGGATGAATTAAAAGATAATGAATATCCTTTGTTATCAGAAGGAGTTTATGAAAACAACAAGCGTTTTTTCAGAATAGAGGACCCAGACGGAAACTTGATCGAAGTCGTGGAGTCGGGACATTGGGACAAATAATTAACGCTATGAATCCGAATATTCTTAAGAAATGGTTTTGTTCAACATGGGCCGGCTTTGTGGTGTTATGTGTGATGGGGTCCTCGGCCGCACAAGGCCAAATGCTGAATCCGGTGCGTTGGACTTGGAGCTACAAGGCCGTCAACGACAGCACCGCCAGGCTGCTGATCAATGCCCGCATTGACAAAGGCTGGCATTTGTATTCGCAGTTCATGAAATTCGGACCGGACCAATTCGGACCGGAGCCCACGGTCTTCCAATTCACCTTCCCTGCCGGCATGAAAGCCGTGGGGCCCGTGAAGGAATTATCCAAAGTGCACGAAGAAGCCGCCCCGCTTTTCGACGGCCTTGTGGTGCGTTCCTTTGACGGGCAAGCCCTCTTCGCGCAAGAGGTGCACGTACGCTCCGGGCAAGGAACCATCAAGGGCACGGTGGAATATATGGCCTGCGATGATCATCAATGCCTGGCCCCGCAGGAAAGGGTCATGACCTGGACCTTGCAAGGGTTCGCCAAAGGCTCTGCGGATTCCGCCGCGAGCCTTGCTCAAGGAAATTTAAATTCTACGGAAGACAGCCTTCAATCGCAGGATTCCACTCCCAATTCCAGACAAGACCATGCTGAACCCAAAGAAAGTAACGGGGGCATGGGATGGCTCGCCTTGTTTCTGGCGGGATTTGCAGGTGGATTGCTCGCCTTGCTCACGCCCTGCGTTTTCCCGATGATCCCCTTAACCGTTTCGTATTTCACCAAGCAATCCGGTACGCCCGGCAAGGCACTTGTCAAGGCCCTTGGATACGGTTTAAGTATTGTTATTATCTATGTAAGCTTGGGTTTGGGGGTTACCCTGATTTTCGGATCGGACGCCCTCAACGACATGGCCAGTAATCTATATTTCAATTTGGCCTTCTTTGTGATGTTAGTGGTCTTTGGGTTCTCGTTTTTGGGCGCCTTCGAAATCACCCTTCCATCCTCCTGGGCCAACAGCGCCGACCGCCAGACCGATCGGGGAGGATGGACCGGAATTTTCTTTATGGCTTTCACCCTGGCCCTGGTTTCATTCTCCTGCACAGGCCCTATTATCGGGACACTCTTGGTAGAAGCTGCGGTTCAAGAAGCCCTCATGGGACCTGCCGTCGGAATGCTCGGCTTTTCGTTGGCACTGGCCTTGCCTTTTACGCTTTTTGCAATCTTCCCTAAGTGGCTGCAGCAACTTCCCAAATCGGGTTCCTGGATGAATTCCGTCAAAGTTGTCCTGGGATTTTTGGAACTTGCCTTTGCCCTCAAATTCCTGAGCAACGTGGATCTAGCCTACCATTGGGGATTGCTTGACCGTGAAATTTTTCTGGTGTTATGGATTGGTCTTTTTGGCCTGTTAACCCTGTACCTGCTTGACTTTATTCGCTTTGCCCACGATAGCCCCATACCCTACCTTGGTTTGGTTCGGATGTCATTCGCCTTGGCATCGCTGGCCTTCACTTTGTACCTGGTTCCTGGTTTGTGGGGCGCCCCGTTGCATGCCGTCAATGCCTTCCTTCCCCCGATGGCCACCCAGGATTTTGTGATGGGAGAACCAACGCAGGAGAAAGAGGCGGAAGGCTCGGTGAAAACCCGCAAATACAGCGATATCCTGCACGGTCCGCATGGTCTA
>VHAW01000122.1 GCA_016872225.1 Sphingomonadales bacterium
ATTGGCCTTCCCTTCTACATGGTATGAAATCCATAAAGAAGTCGTGGGGGAGAACGGTAGTGAGGGAACATGGAGCCGTGGCTTTGGCGTTGCAGGGTCACCTTTTGTGATTACCGGCTTCAATCGCTATGTGGCCTGGGGCATGACCAACGCCACCTGGGATCTTACCGACTTCTATTTGTTGGAAAGGGACGGAAAGGGACGGTACATGTTGGATGGTCTTTGGGAACCTCTGGATTCCTTTGAAGTTACCATTCGCGTCAAAGGGAAGGATGAGCCGGTCCGCAAGAAGTATTACCGCACTTATTTTGGTCCGGCGGATACTGCCTCTGGAAACCTTTTAGCCCTGCGATGGATCGGCGAACAGGCCGGCAACGAAGGAGCGGCTTTTCATTACCTGGAACGGGCCCGAAATATTGATCAGGCTTTCACGGCCTTGCATCATTTTCGGCAGCCGCCGCAGAACATTGTGCTGGCCGATGCCGATGGCAACATTGGAATGATGACCGCAGGTTCAGCGTTGGTTCATCCAGATCCTCAGCGAGGTATTCGCATTGGAAAGCGCCGAGCGGCTCGAATTCCTTTTACCAATATGCACGATTGGTACCGCCGCTTGAACCCTGCCACGGGGTATGTGGCTTCGGCCAACCAAGAGCAGGTAGATCATCCTCTTGCCGAACATATCTCTACCCGCTACGAGTCGAGAACCCGCGGTCGTCGGATTTCTACTTTGATGGAAAGCCATCCTGATGGCAGCATGGGGCCTGAGGAACTTCGTGCCCTTCATATGGATATTTATGACGGGGAATGGGAAATTTTGAAGCCGTTGTTGCAACAAATTTCAGGTTCGTATTGGACCTATCTCCGGAATTGGGACGGAGTCTTGGACACGGTACGGGTCGCCCCCACCTTGTACAATTCTTTTCGTCGAACTGCTATGGAAATGATCGGAGTGCATTTGGACAGCGGACTGCGTTGGCTCCCGGTGGAGACCTACGCCTTGAATCTTTTGGTGACCCGTGATTCGTTGCGCATGGCTCAGGGTTGGATACCGAAGATTGCTTTTGTTAGGATGGTATGGGATTCGTCTTTGGCCAGGTTGAGCCGCAGTCTGGGCAAGGATCCCCACGGCTGGGCTTACGGTCGTTATCATCAAACCTGGGTACAGCATTTGCTCAATTTAGACCCTTTGTCCATGGCGTCCTTTGCATCACCAGGGAATAACCGCACCCTTAATGTGGCCGGCAAATTGCCCAGCAACCATTCGGCGAGCATGCGCACTTTGATTGGTCTGGGCCCTCAAGGCCCGGAGGCCAGGCTGATGCTCACCGGTGGCCAGAGCGGGCGATTCAACAGTCCTCATTACCGTGATCAGATTGCGCACTGGCTTCAGGGTATTTATCATCCCGCAGTGCAGCGCAAGGGTTTCAAAACCGAGGATTACAAGCATCCTGGTCCCGGTTTACGCACTGTTCGCTTTCGGGCCCTTCCAAGGATGGCCAAGCCAGGTAGTGTATCCGCCCTTTCCAAGTAAATCCATCTCACCAATTATTTTTGTTTTGTATGACCGGTTCACGTTCTAACCCGTATTGGTACACTGCAGGGCTGTTCTTGTTGGTGTATGTACTAATTAATTTCCCGATGTTGGGATGGTGGTTGGTGGGAGCGTTGTTGGTAGGACTAATGCCGATTCGGCACCCGCGTTGGTGGAAGTACGGCTTGCTGTCCTTGTTGGCATTGACGATCAGTGTGTTATGGAACGGAATTTCCTCCACCACCGTGAACACGGTGGGGGCGATTACCAATTTGAGCGGACCGGTTTACGTGGCCTCGGTGGTTTTGGTGGATACCTTGTCGTTAATTCTGGTAGCTACCACGGTTCAATGGTGGGTGGGACGCTGGTTGCTAGCCAAGCAATACGGCTATAAATCCAGAGGCTAATTCCGGTCCATTGAGTTCGACGTCTTCTGTTGCAGGTTCTAGGTTGGAAACCTACGATGTTCTGGTAGCAGGCGGAGGAGCCGCAGGATTAAGCCTCGCTTACCGGTTGGCGGATTCCCGATGGGCGGGGTTGCGCATCGCGGTCATCGAGGCCGAAGCCAAGGAGGGCAACGACCGAACCTGGTGTTTTTGGGAGCAAGGCCAAGGACCTTTCGAGAGCTTATTGACCTTCCGTTGGGATCGCATGGATTTCATTGGCCACTTAGGCAAGCGGATTCCCTTGGATTTGCAGCCCTATGCTTACAAGATGCTGCGATCAGCGGATTTCTATGCGCATTGCCACAAAGTTCTGGACGATGCGCCCCATATTCATCGAATTCAGGACAGGGTGACGGGCTATGGTCACGGTGTGGGCGATGCAGTTTTAGTGCAGATGCAACAAAATTCTGTTCAAGCTCCATTGGTCTTTGCGTCAACCCCGCTGGAAGGGGCTTTGGAGGAAGCGCGGCGTGGTTTGTGGCTGAATCAGCACTTCAAAGGGTATTTCCTAGCCAGCGAGGAACCGGTTTTTGCCGGACTCACGGCGCGGCTTATGGATTTCAGGGTGGAACAAGCGGGGGGCTATCCCTGTTTTGTATATGTTTTACCCACCGATGCTTACCATGCCTTGGTGGAATACACGGTGTTTTCGCCAGAGGCTTGGGGAACGGAGGCCTACAATACCCCTCTACACGGCTACATGGCGGAACATTTAGGATTGCAAGCCAAGTATCAGGTTCTGCACACCGAGTACGGGCAGATTCCCATGACGGATTATGATTTTGCGGCGGCATGGCGATGCCGCTACCCGGATTTGAATGGGCTAATCCCTATCGGTACGATGGGTGGTTTGGGTCGGCCTTCCACGGGCTACACCTTCACCAATATTCAACGGCATTGTGAAGCCATCCTGCACGAGCTCGCTGACCAAACCAAACTGAGCGAATCCCGCAACAACCTACGCAATGGCGGATCATCCCATCACGCTTCCCAGAGGTTCCGGCCTGAAATACCTAAGCGGTTCAAAACCTATGATGCTACCTTGCTCAGGGTCTTGCAGGAACAGCGATACCCGGGCTGCGCCTTGTATGAGCGCCTTTTTGCCCGCAACAGAACGGCCGATTTATTGGCGTTCCTGGATGGTGTAAGCCTATGGTGGCAGGAAATCCCTATAATGAATTCTACCCCCCGTGTCCCTATGGCTTTAGCGTTGTGGAAGGAATGGCACAGGGGACGAGCTTAAGGTTGGTCGGGGATAGTTTGCCGCCCTTCGGAATTAACCCTTGATTTCCTGGAGTGCGTCGAGGACAAGCTCTGCGATTTCGGTGGCGCCTTCGGGGCTGAGTTCGGAGTGGATGGGGAGTGACAATACTCTGCGGCAGAGGTCTTCGGTGACCGGAAAGGAACCCTCGGTGTAACGGGGGTCCAGGTAGGCCTTCTGACGGTGCAGCGGGATGGGGTAATAAATCATGGACGAAATATCCCGCGCGGTGAGTGCATCGCGCAGGGTTTGACGGTCCAGATCCGGATGCAGGCGCAGGGTGTATTGGTGAAAAACGTGGGTGCTGTAGGGCGCCGTTGTGGGCACTTTGAGCCAAGGCGATGCGCCCAGGATGCGGTTGTAGGTAGCTGCAGCGGTTGCCCGGGCGCTGTTGTAACGGTCCAGGTGTGGGAGTTTGGCTCTAAGCACCGCGGCCTGCAGGCTATCCAGACGGGAATTGACCCCGATTTCGTCGTGATGGTACTGCACGGACTGGCCATGGTTGGCAACCATCCGAATACGATTGGCCAGGGCCGAATTGCGGGTGAAGAGAGCACCACCGTCCCCGTAACAACCCAGATTCTTGGAGGGAAAGAAGGAAGTGCAACCGATATCTCCCATGGTCCCGGCATGGTGGCTATGGCCGTTGGCGTCCCTGTATCGGGCACCGATGGCTTGTGCTGTATCCTCGATCACATAGAGGTTATGGGCTTTGGCAAGGGCCAGAATGGGTTCCATGGGCGCGCATTGCCCGAAGAGGTGAACCGGCACGACAGCGCGGGTTCGGGGTCCTATGGCTGCACGCACTTGTTCGGGGTCCAGGGCAAAGGTTTCCGGATCCACATCCACCAAGACCGGGGTCAATTGGAGCAAGGCGATGGCTTCTGCGGTGGCCACATAGGTGAACGAAGCCGTGATGAGTTCATCCCCCGGTTGAAGGCCCAGCGCCATCATCGCGATTTGGAGGGCATCCGTCCCGTTGGCGCAGGGAATTACCTCCACTCCATCCAGGTAGGCCCCCAATTCTAAGGCAAAGGCCTTGACCTGGGGACCGTTGATGAAGGCGGTGTTCTCGATGACCTCGGCGATGTTGCGGTCCACTTCATCACGGATATGCAGGTATTGGGTACGCAGGTCCACCATCGGTCGCATAGGTAGGGGGTAGAAAGGGTTGAATAAAGAGGATTGAAGGAGGCCAAAAGAGGTTGAGGATGCGTTCGAGAACGAAATCGGGAGCCAGGCTCAAAGATACCTTGGCGGCCCTATGTTAACAAAGGTGAATAAATATTGAAATTTCCGCGATTTTTCATCTTTACAGTCTTACGAGGCTCAAAAAACCGAATAACAAATTAGTTTTGAGCAAGAATCTTACTCACTTTCTTCACATGGAGCCTGTGATTCACCCAGGAGCCTGTGAGTGAGGAGGCGAAGCCTTGCCCATTCCCCATGCTGGACACCCTTATTACTTCCAAGACCAGGATCAAGCTCCTGCTCAAATTCTTTAGCCACCAGGCCAACGCCTCCTACCTTAGGCTGCTCGCCGAAGAATTCGAGGAAAGCACCAATTCGGTGCGGGTCGAGCTCAACCGCCTGACCCATGCCGGTTTGCTCCAATCCTACCAGGAGGGCAATACCGTGCA
>VHAW01000123.1 GCA_016872225.1 Sphingomonadales bacterium
GCCTCAGTCGTATGCTTCCACGATCACGACGTCCCCCGGGTAAAGTCCTCAGTGCATAACCCAAGGTTTGCCAATTCCCTCTGCATTCCAAGATCCAATCGTACCGCTCCTTCCCTATGGGCCCAGCCCCTGTCCAAACGGTGTTCACCAAAGACTGCGGTACCAACCAGTCCGCATGGATGGGCTTGCACCACAAATCCACCACACCATGGGGGTTCTTCAACCGGATGGCCTTTAACATAGGCAAAGTAGTCACCATATCTCCCAATTCATCTAAACGGATGACCAAAACTCGCGTTGGCGCCTCTCCCTGGGACCGCATTTTGTCCCGCCTCCATGGGGCCTGGAATCGGCGCACCAAAGCCAAAAAGCCCCATAAGCACCCTGCAAGAGTAGAAACCGCAAAGTATAACCTTTCGTTGCGCATAGCACTGCAAATCTGAGCATAAACCTTGCTTCTGCGAAATACCCCTAATTTTGGGGACGTGGCATTCTCGTTTTATCGCAACTCCCTCGCCATTTGGCTATCCAATGGAATGGTGAAGCCTCTATGGATCCTTTGGATTGATCGGAGTGTCCAAAACCAAGTTGGGCCAGAAGCCTACGGCACCTATTATCAATGGTTCAACCTCACTTTGCTTCTTGCCGTCTTGCTGGATGGAGGCATGGCCAATTATTGGAATCAGCGTAATGCTTCGGAAGGATTCAAAGCGGGGGAGATGTTCGCCATGCTTCGGCTCAAAGGGATTTTATGGGGAGGCTACCTGATTGGCACCTTGGGAATTGCCGTCGGACTTGGTTTTGAAGGGACATCCTTGTTATGGATACTCCTCCTCGGCCTACTCCAGGGTTTGATGTTCCTCAATCTTTTGTGGAGAGCCGGTCTAGCTGGTCAGCAAAAGTTTATCCTGGAGGGACTTTTGAGCGCTGGCGATAAAACCATCATGATTCTCCTGTCTTTGCCTTTACTACAAGGAAAGGCCTATTGGACTGGGAATATAATGCATGATTTTGTAATTATACAAATCCTTGGGGCAATGGCTATTACCATCGTTTCAGCTCTCATTTATCGTTCCAAAATGAGTTCCCTTCTCCATCATTCTGAAGAGACTTCGATTCGTGAAGATATAGGCCTTAACGCCAAAAAATCATGGTGGCAAATGTGGTTGCCTTTTGGGGTATTAGGATTGATCATGACCGCTTATTTCCGAATGGATGTGGTCGTTTTAAGATTATGGGGAAATAGCGGGGCCCTTGATCAAGGCTGGTACGCCGCATCATATCGCTTATTGGATGCCGGGATGATGCTCCCATTGCTGTTAGGTCAAATGTGGGTGGGCCGTTTTGCATTTATGGAACGTAGCCATAAGGATATTCATCGACTTCTGAATCAATCTGCTTTACTTTTGACTGGAATTGGTCTAGCGGGGATGTTTATCGCATTCCCGCGCTTGCAGGAATGGATGGCGTGGTGGTACCCTACTTCAGTTTCCCATGCGCCGATTAACCCAGGAGGCGCCCAAAACCTACCGGTTCACCAAATCCTAGGCTGGCATTTAGGGGCATTCTTGCCGATGGGCATCAATGTTTTGCTGGGATCCTTGCTAACGGCTCACCGAGCATTTGGCAAATTGATTCCCCTTCATGCGGGCGCACTATTGCTCAACCTGATTTTGTTGCGAATATGGGTGCCTGAATTGGGCGCTGTTGGAGCTGCCCAGGCTTGTGCCGTGACCCATACCGCGGTATTAATCGCTCAATGGATCATCGTTGCCATGGAATACCGTTGGAATCCTTGGGCACTACTTTGGAAACCAATTGCTGCAATGTCCTTGGTAGGTTTTATCACAGTCTATTCCTTTGCGTTCATGAATAATCCTCTTGAACTGTGGCAAGAGAGCCTCGTAACTGGCGCAGGGTTGGCGCTTGTCTGGGGTTGGACCTTCACGAAAAACAACCACTTTGTCTAATTTTAAGCTTTTGAACCCCTTCCATGAGCCAGCCCCAATCTGAATTTGATTCTTCCGGTGTTTTCGCCTTCTTTTGGCAATTCCGTGTCCTTCTAATCATCACCGGCTTAACCGGTTCTGTCTTGGGTGTTGTTTTCTCCGCGCCATGGTTCATAACACCACTCTATGAGTCCCAGGTAGTATTCTATCCGGCTACCGTCAATTCCATTTCCAAAGCCCTGCTTTCGGATAACCCTTCAGACAAGACGGATGTTTTGGAATTTGGCGCCGAAGAACAAAGTGATCAGCTTATCCAAATCCTGTATTCCGATGAAATTCGTGACAGCATCATTCGTCGCTTTCGACTTATGGAACATTATGAAATCCCAAAGAATGCAAAGTTCCGATATACCCGATTGAACAAAAAATACGACAAACTCATTCAATTCAAAAGAACGGAATACATGTCGGTGGAAATCACCGTTCGCGACAAAGACCCTCGTATGGCGGCCAATATTGCCAATACCATCGCAGCCCTGCTGGATCATACCAAAAATAAAATTCAACATGAACAAGTCGAGAAATCTTTTCAAATTGTTCAAACACAATACGAGTCCAAAAAAGCTTGGATAGAACGTTTGAACGATTCACTAAATTTCTTCCGATCGCAGGGTATTTTTGATTACGATTTACAAACAGACCACCTCACCGAATTGCAAGTGCAATCTTCATCGGCCAAAGCCGAAGCCCAAGGGAAACTGAATATCCTGCGTCAACTAAAAGTTAGTGAGGACGATACCGGTATCATCAACAACATGGTCCGTCTGAAGGGCAGTGAGGCATCACTCCTCGATTTGAATCGTCAATTGAAAAGTCTCGAACGTTATGGAGGAGCCTACAATTCGGTCAAGGAACAGCTCGAAAAAGAGAACGAGGAATTGGTCAAAATCAGAATGCGCTACGATCGTTCCAGAGTTGACCTGGAAGAAGTTTTACCGGTCAAATTCTTGGTGAATTCGGCCCGACCTGCCGAAAAAAAGGTGTACCCCATCCGTTGGCTTGTGGTATTGTTATCCGGCACGGGAACAGTATTGCTCGCCGCACTTTATATGATTGTCTTGCAGAACATCCAGGCAATTCGTGGAGGATCAACGCTTGCCCCTGGTGAAAAATTCAGACCACTATAACTTTTCATTTTGGGGAAATAACCCCTGGTGTATTGCCATCGCTGGCATGGTGTGGGCTTTGGCCCTGATTCTTGGGCTTTATGCCGAACAATGGTGGATCTTGCTTTTGCCATTTGCTTTGGGATTGGCTCTCCTTGTGATTTACCGTATGGATTGGGCCCTGTATGCCTTGGCAACAATCACTCCATTAAGCATTCTTATCGACGATGCCTCCTTGGGTTTCGCAATTCAAATTCCTACCGATCCGTTAATGATTATGATCAGCAGCGCGTTGATTATGCGATGGATTCTCCTTAAACCACCGTCATCTGCCGTTCTTTGGAACCCCATCACTGTATTCCTTGGTTTATGGATGCTGTGGATGACCTATATTATTCCTGTATCTTCTCAACCGATTGTTTCGGTCAAATTCATTTTATCCAATGCGTGGAAAATTATTCCTTGCTATTTCGGAGCCATTATGCTCTTTCGCGAAAGTGGTCGAGCCATTCGTTTCTGGTGGCTGTATCTTATCCCGCTAACCTTTGTGGCGGTTTGGAGTTTGTGGCATCATGCCGAGGATGGTTTCACCAAAGAGGCAAGTTACTGGGCGTCGGAGCCTTTTGTGATCAACCACGGAATTTACGGGGCCATGCTAGGTTTTATGATTCCTTTGGTTATCCTGCATCTTATTCGTCCCTATGCCTTCTTCCGTCTAATTTGGATACGTCCCATTTTGTTGGCGCTCCTCATTGTCTTGGTCATCGCGGTAACCATGAGTTATACCCGAGCCGCTTGGGCCAGTCTCATCGCAGCCCTTGGTTTTTATCTTTTCTTACTTCTGAAGATTCAATTTCGATGGCTGATGCTATTGGCTATCTTGGCCACAACTCTCATTGCCATAAACAGCGGGCCTTTGCTCATGTACCTGATGCGAAATAAAACCGATTCGCAAGATCGTCTTGATAAACATCTCGAATCCATTTCCAATGTACGCAGCGATGCCTCTAACCTCGAAAGACTCAATCGTTGGGCTTCTGGTTTTCGAATGTTATCGGAAAGACCTTGGATGGGATGGGGGCCGGGAACCTATATGCTGGAATATGCGCCATTCCAAAATCCCTACGAAAAAACCATCATCAGTACCAATAATGCAGATGTTGGCGGGATTCACTCGGAGTATTTTGGACCGTTAATCGAATCCGGAATCCCCGGTTTTCTTTTCTTTGTAGGCATTCTGCTTGCTTCCCTTCAACGCGGTATGTCGTTGTGGTACAGGCTGAAAGACGAAGACCAACAGCGAGACCGCCTCATCCTTCTATGCGCGATGCTCGGTCTGGTGACCTATTATACTCACGGATTTTTTAACAATTATTTGGATATGGATAAAACTGCCTTTCTTTTTTGGTCAGGCCTTGCATTAATCACCTCAATGGATGCGCGTTACACCTCCGAGACATAAGGGGTATCCAAATAAGCCGACAAGGATGCTCCAAAAATGTTAAATCCAAACACAAGGCTGAATATCAACAACCCCGGCGCTAAAGCCAAATGGGGGGCTCCCATCAAAAGGTAAGGCACATGCTCTTTCAACATCATACCCAGCGAAGGAACAGGCGGCTGCACCCCAAGCCCTAGAAAACCCAATCCGGATTCCAATAGAATGGCCGAACCGAAAACTGACGATGCCATCACCATTAAGGGTTTGTAAAGGTTGGGAAGCAATTGGTTGATCATGCGA
>VHAW01000124.1 GCA_016872225.1 Sphingomonadales bacterium
CCTAAAAAAGCAAAACTCATAAACCTTGCCTATAACTTACTTATTGGGGTGGTTTTTATTGGCTAATGTAACGAAAAACTATTGTATTTGTGCAGGTTAAGTGGTGGATATCCAATTTACCCATCTACGCAATTTTTGGCTTTACCCCCCAAGTTCTGGAGGCCAAATTTGAAAGGAAAATGAAAATGCAAGCAATAAAACAGCGTATTTCATGGTTAGTTGGTTTAGCCTTCCCGAAGATACTTCGCTTGGTCGCTCAGTCCAAACCCCTGCCGAGTAACGGCAAATGATTAAATAGTTGAATGGTTAAGGTAAAGTGCGAACCGCACGTACAAGTATCGTGATGTACTCGGAGCCCTCGTAGCTGTGGTAGTAGTTGTGGTTGGCGGCACTCCCGTCCTCGAAATAGAAGGTCCACGCACTATTTGCATCATACTCCGAACTGCTCCAATACCAAACGTCCGTTCTAAAGCCCCCTTTTCCCTTCTTGTGTAACTGCTTATACATCGCCCTAAGTTCATCATCGCTCGGTAACCTCCAGCCGTTGCCGAGGTTTTTGCAAGCAGTCATAGCGTCATGCCAAGTCATCTCATTTGTGAAATCCTTTTTGGCTACTTCGATAGTTTGGCCTTTAAATTCAAAAGTCAGTTTTTGTGGAACTTGGCCTTTCGGCTTTGGCTTTTGAGCCATCGAAGGTAAAGTGCGAACCGCACGTACATGTTTCGTGTAGTGATTTTCGTCGGTGCCGTCGCCGTAGAGGCCGTCGCCTGGGTAGAGGCTGTGGTGCTCGTCGTCGGCTTCCCCGTCCCCGAAAGCGAAGGTCCACATAATTCCTTGCTCTTCATTATACTCCGAACTGCTCCAATACCAAGTGCTGTGAAAGTTACCCTTTCCTTTCAAATACAGCTGTTTATTCATCGCCCTAAGTTCATCAATGCTCGGTAACCTCCAGCCGTTGCCGAGGTTTTGGCATGCAGCCATAGCATCATCCCAATCCATAGTCTCTGGAAAATCCTCTTTTGCTACTTGTATAGTGCTTCCGTCTATTTTTATCTCATACCCTCCATCATTTGATGACTCTCCACCCTCACACCCTGCAAACACCAATGCAAGCAATAAAACAGCGTATTTCATAGCAATTGGTTTAGCCTTTCCGAAAATACTTCGCTTGGTTGCTGAGTCCACACTGCGGGAAGGAATCTTTTGCGGCCGTTTGTATGCAAATTGTATGCACATAAAAAAGGGTCCACGAGACCAATGTTCGTAAACCCTTGATTACCAAGTCGGGGTGGCCAGATTCGAACTGACGGCCTCCTGCTCCCAAAGCAGGCGCGATACCGGGCTACGCTACACCCCGAAAAGTCGGCAAAGATACACGGAAAAGGAACTTGAGAGCATCTTAGAAGTGGCCTTACGAAGGACTGTCTTTAGGCGGAACAGGACGCACCGGTCACATGATCCAAGCCTTCCACTGAACGAAGGGCCGAATACCCTCCTTCGACATTGACTAGATTACGGTAACCGCGGGATTCTAGCAGGGAAACCAGAATGAGCGAACGGTAACCGCCCGCGCAGTGCACCAGGGTCTTTTGGGATGGATCCATGGGGGGGTGTGCGGTCAAAACATCGTCCAAGGGGAATAGAACCGCCTGCTTCAAGTGACCGGCCTTGTATTCTCCAGGTCGGCGAGCATCCAAAACCAAAGGAGCTTCCGTCAGAGTGTCTTCAATAAAGGAGTCGCCATGATGAGAACCTCCTGCCAAAAGGGATGGAACCTCCTGCGCCGAAATGGAGGCCGTGCTTTGAACTTCAAAATCGGCTTGTTGCCACGCCGCCACCCCTCCCTGCAAAAAACCCAAAGCCTGATGATACCCGACGCGGGCCAAACGGGTCACAGCCTCTTTTTCGCGGCCCTCCTCCACCACCAAAAGGAATTTTTGGTGGATGTCTGGGAAAATACTACCCACCCAGGGTGCAAACTGACCATCCAAACCCACAAATATCGAAGAGGGTAGGTGGCTATGGACGAAAGCAGAAGGGGAGCGGGTATCCAAAATTACCACAGAAGGATCTGCAGCCAGGGTTTTGAACTGAATCGGACCCAGAGGTTGGAGTCCCCGGTCCAAAACGAGGTCCAAGGCTTCGTAACCTGCCTTGTTAAAATGCACGTTGTGGGGAAAATAGGCAGGAGGCAACGCAATGCCCGTGGTCAATTCCTGCACAAAGGCTTCTTCGGTCATGTCCGGGTGCAGGGCATAATTGACCTCTTTTTGGTGTCCTAAAGAGTCAAAAGTCTCTTTGCTCATGTTTTTTCCGCAGGCCGAACCAGCCCCGTGGGCAGGGTAAACCAAAATCGAGTCCGGCAAAGGCAAAATCTTGGTACGCAGGGAACGGTAAAGGGTTGCGGCCATTTCTTGGGGCGTGGCCGTAGCTCCCGCGGCCAAATCAGGACGGCCTACATCGCCGATAAAGAGGGTATCCCCGCTAAACAACGCATACGGCTGATCCTCTTTGTCCCGTAATAAATAACACGTACTCTCCGGCGTATGTCCCGGTGTATGCAAAACCTCGAGACTCAGCTTCCCGAACCGCAACACCTCCCCATCTTTGGCAATATGCGCCTCAAACCCCGGCTTCGCCTCCGGGCCAAAAACCACCGTAGCCCCGGTCGCCGCCGCCAAATCCAAGTGACCCGAAACAAAATCTGCATGAAAATGGGTTTCCAATACGAACTTGATTTGGGCCCCGTCCTGGGCTGCGCGCTGTAGATAAGGCTCCACTTCGCGCAACGGGTCAATAACGATGGCTTCCCCTTCGCTTTCGAGGTAATAAGCGCCTTGGGACAAGCAGGAGGTATAAAGTTGCTGAAGTTTCATCGGTCAAGGGGCTAATCCTCACAAAAATAGGGTCCTAAGGCCCTAATTCCTGAAACCCTGCGGTGAGAGAGGGATTCGAACCCTCGGTACAGTTTCCCGTACGACAGTTTAGCAAACTGTTGGTTTCAGCCACTCACCCATCTCACCTCCTTTAAATGTGCCCTTTAGGGCAAAGGAATGCAAATATACTCCATAAACAACCAAAATTTTGGACAATGCTGGGCAAATTGCCATCCTATTTATTTCTCATTCATACCCTTATCACGCTCTTATTCAATGCATTCCAACCTTGTTCACTCAACAAATAAATTTTATGAATCAATTGAACACGTCGCCATCATCTACTGATTCTAACTTATAAAATGTTATGGATAATAAGAGGCCATGTTAAAAATACTTGATCACCCATAAGAAAAGTCCATGCATCCCCAAAACAGCCAAACGCGTCTAAGCCTATAGAAAACCTTAAATTACTTGAATCTTATGAGGATTAAGATAAAAAATACAAAAAGGTAAAACTAAGTCCGAAGCCAAGCCCAGTATTATCATTTAGATTCGTTGCAACATATTGAGATCCGATGCAACAGACCTATCCAAATCAAGGTAGGCATTAGTATCTTCAATGTATCATGGCGAATCATTCATGTCACAATTGGAGACTACCTTCCATCCTTATCTCTATTAACCTTTTGATAATCATTGGTTTATGCTTTATGGGTTGTATCCATGAAACAGAGACCGATGTTTTTGCCCCGGAAAAGTTTGAACAGCCCCACCAAACCGGTGATTACCTTATAGGTCCTCAGCGAATTGCTCCGCCTGCTCAAAGGCCCGGAGAACTGCTTGAAGTACAGATGGTGGACACCTTGGTGCGTTGGTGGTGCTGGAAGGACTGCAATGGACACCAATGGCAAACCTGGGTTGATATACCCCAAAATGTTCTTGAAAAATCCCGTCAAACCAGGCAAGAGGTCACCCTCAGTTCTTGGATACGCAATAACCCCAATTACCGCATCATGGTGGAACATGACGCACCGCATATCCGTGCCTTGGCAGGAAGGCTACGCAAAATGGCATTGAAAAGTGGACTCAATATTTCCCAAACCGCAAAAATGGTCGTGCAAATGGTACAGAGCATTCCTTATACCTTGGTACATCCCCACAGCCATCCCGAAATGGAGTCTAAGGAAATTCAAAAAAATAACCTTTTCATTCGGAAGTATCATCAAAACCCCAGACATACTCCCCTATCCAAAGAACCCTTTGGAGGATGTTATGCCCATGCGGATCCGGCTGGAGTGCTGTCTCCGATTGAATTCATGGCTGATTTTAAAGGAGACTGCGATACGCGAACGGTATTCCTTTACACGCTTTTGCGAAGCATGGGATTGAAAGCTGTGGTGATGAATGGCCCTGGGCATTCCATGTTGGGCCTTCCCTATGCTCCCAAACGACCAGGACTACCCCACTTACTCCACCAAGGACAAAAGTACTATTTTGTGGAAACAACGGTTCTGGTCCGAAACTCACGTTATTGCGGACCGGACATTGGGGAAGTACCCCGAAATTTCCGCGCGGAACAATGGCGCATTGTATTGCATTAAAATTAATCACGTTATGAATAATATCTTTTTACCACTCGTTTACCTTCTCATCAATTTGGTTTTTGGCTTGAGCCTACTTATGTTCAGCCATCGAATCTTGAGCAGTACTTTACGAAAAAAACTTGGAATTCTGCCACAAAGTTTGGTATTCAACATCCTTGCTGGAGCCGTCATGCTATCACTCGCTATGCTAATAAGTCAGGGTTCAGGTCCGATGATTTCTATGATTCAACACTTTACGCAACACCAAAATTCTGGCTGGATCCTTCGCTCCGCAGTATACCTCTTGGGATTTTATTCCTTGAGTTGCGCCTTCGCA
>VHAW01000125.1 GCA_016872225.1 Sphingomonadales bacterium
CCGCCACGCCGCTATATTCCGGATTGACCGGCGAAGAAGTGGCTAGGCGGATGTTGTCCGAACATAATATCAGCAATGTTCAGGTCATTTCCACTCAGGGTCAACTGACCGACCACTATGACCCTACCAAGAGGACGGTCAACCTCAGTCATGAGGTCTTTTACGGCCGCTCAGTGGCCGCTGCGGCTGTTGCGGCTCACGAAGTAGGCCATGCGGTGCAGCACGCTACCGCCTATTCATGGTTGCAATTCCGTTCCGCGATGGTGCCGGCATTGAGCGTGACCAGCCGCTTTATGCCCTGGATTCTCTTGGTCGGCGTTCTTACCCTGCAGATTTTCCCGGAACTTTTGTTGTTAGGGATTATCCTTTTTGCCGGCACAACCCTTTTCACTTTCGTGACCTTGCCGGTTGAATTTGACGCATCACGACGCGCCCTTGTTTGGTTGGATCGCAGCAACATTACCCACAGCCAACAGCATACCATGGCCAAAGATGCCCTGCATTGGGCGGCTATGACCTATGTGATTGCAGCCCTTTCTTCCTTGGCGACGCTTCTGTATTACGTGTCCATTTTCATGAACCGCAGGAACTAATAATTCTTGGGGACGAAAATCCTTTATTCGAATATCATTTCGATAATAAACTTATGAAAAATATATTGTTCGGAATTGCCATGTTTTTTTCGTGGCATCAAGTATTGGCTCAAAAGGTTTTTTCCGTTGATTACGAAAATCAGGCAGACGTGAAGGTTTTTGTGGTGGATTACGAAAACCAGGCAGACCTTAAGGTCTTCAAGGTCAAGTACGAAAACCAAGCAAGAGGGAATGAAGGAAAATGGTTTTTCACTCAATATCCGAATCAGGCCCAAAAGAAAATCTATTTTGTTCGATACGAAAACCAAGCGGATTTGAAGATCTTCTTCGTGAAATACGAAAACCAGGCAGGTTGGAGGAAATCCTCCAAGAAAGGTGAAATGTACTAATCCGTAGGGAGGGCAAGGGTTGTCGTTGATATCGTTAAGGTGCTCACCGATACCCATTGCCATTTGTACGCCGACGCCTTTGATGAGGATCGATCGGAGGTAATGCAGCGGGCTGTAGCGGCAGGGGTTGGACGTATTTTCTTGCCCAATGTGGATCTTGAAACTTGGAATAAATTCCCGGATTTGGTGGCCCAGAGTTCGGCGGAACTTGGTTTGTACCCGATGTTAGGCATTCATCCCTGTTCTGTGGACGAAGATTGGAGCGATTTGTGGGATCGAATGAAAGCCGCTTTAAGCATAGGTCTGGAGGCGGATTCCATCGCTGTTCCGAAACCAATGACCTTTGTGGGCATCGGGGAAATTGGAATTGACTTGTATTGGCGTCAAGATAACTTTGCGTTGCAGCAAGAGGCTTTTCTAGCCCAGGTGCATCACGCGATTCATCTTGATCTTCCGGTTTGCATTCACTCTCGGGATAGTTTGGGCTTGATTTTGGATTGCACCAAGGATGTTAATTTCCGGGGTGTTTATCATTGTTACGGGGGCAACTTGGCGCAGGCTCGTTCCATTATGGAACGCGGTCAATATATGGGTATTGGCGGGACGGTGACCTTCAAATCCAACCAAGCCCTTCGTGAAGTTTTGAAACGCATTGGACCGGAGAACATCGTCATGGAAACGGATGCCCCTTATTTGGCACCTTTGCCTTACCGTGGCAAAAGAAATGAACCGGCCATGGTCGGCAAGGTTGCTCAATGCCTGGGTGAAATTTGGGGGATGAGCGCTCAAGGAGCGGGGGATCGATGCTCCCAAAATGCTGCCGACCTTTGGCGAATACCATTATGACGCTTCCAATGGCCAACCAGGGCAATTCGCGCACCACGCGGATCCTCATGATCTATACCGGGGGTACCATCGGAATGAAGGAAAGTTCGGCAGGCATGGTCCCTGTCTCCTTGGATGACCTGTGGGAACAATTGCCGGATATCGGCGCTTTACCGTTAGAATTGACCCTGGTTTCCTTGGAGCGCCCTATGGATTCCTCCGATTTGAGGCCGGAACATTGGGTTCAAATAGGGGAATTGATCCATCGGCATTCCGAAGACATGGATGCATTTTTGGTCTTGCACGGGACGGATACCATGGCCTATTCTGCCGCGGCACTCAGTTTTATGCTGCAGCAATTGGGGAAGCCGGTCATCTTTACTGGGTCTCAATTACCCTTGGGTCATCCCCGTTCCGATGCAGCCTCCCATTGGATGAGCGCTTTGGAGGTTGCCATGGCGACCCGACTGGATGGCCTACCGCGCGTGCCGGAAATTTCCTTATATTTTAATCATGTTTTGTACCGAGGCAACAGGGTACGGAAGCTCCACGCCATGGGCTTTGATGCTTTTGATTCTCCGAATTATCCGTTTCTTGCCAGGGCTGGTACCTGCATTGAGTATGCCGAGGAAGCCATTGGCCAAGGTGTTCCTGGTAACCCCTTTCAACAGGGGAATCACAATTGGTTTCCTGCGTTGGATAATGGGATTATTTCCCTGAAGCTGTTCCCGGGATTGCGACCCGAATTGTGGGAGCGTGCAATGAATAATCCAACGGTTAAGGCCGTCCTGGTGGAAGCCTACGGGGCAGGGAATATCCCTGCGGATGAGGCTTTGATAAATGTTTTTAAGGCATTTGTGCAGAGAGGAGGGCATTTGATTGCCCTGAGTCAATGCGTGGGGGGGCAGGTGGATTTGACTCGTTACCAGAGCGGCCGACGTTTGCTGGATCTGGGGGCCATATCGGGAATGGATATGACCTACGAAGCGGCCTTGACCAAGACCATGCATTTGCTCGGCATCGGGTCAAGCTCTTTCCGGGAAGCATTTGCTCATTCCATTGCTGGCGAAATGGGTAGCTAAGGGTTCTTTTCGGGCCGATTCGCTTGGATGCGGAGAGAGAGGGATTCGAACCCTCGATACGGTTTCCCATATACACACTTTCCAGGCGTGCTCCTTCAACCACTCGGACACCTCTCCTGATTCTTGTTGGGGTACCAAATTTACGACCAAAAGCAGTTTTTTCACATCGAGGCGACCTTGGGTCAATCCAATCGGCCTAGCCGTATCAAGAGGACAGCCAGATGAAGCAGCAACATCCAGCTTTCATGTAAGTGGACCATCGTAAAAGGGTTTGGTCTTGAAAAATTGGAATAGAGGATTCACCCGATGGTTGTTCAGCGACTTGAAAGAATCATGTAATAATTTTTGAAAAACTTCTGTAGGCTTTCAGCCAGGGGATAATGGCTAAAAAACTTTGAAAGGCGATGGCTGCCGTATAGACTTTGACTGCAAATCCCTACTCATAGTTCGCAGCGCCAAAAGCGGTACCACCAATCAATAGTGCTTGAAGAAAAAACATCGGCGATGATCAAATTTTTGAGGTATCCTCTGGCAAGAATGGCATGGTTTAGTCCCCAAGTCGCAGCTCTGATGATATCGGCTGCCAATTGCTAGGGAACTAGCCGTATCACAGGCCCAAAATCAGCGGAGAATACCAAAGGAATAGCTTGGAATCTTAATAACATTAAAAACAATGCAAAAACTATGACCAATCCGCTGCTCTCAATCATGGCTTGCATGGTTTGTCGAAGGAATCCTTGACGATGTTCTTGTTGGGACAAGAGCGGTAAATAATGGAAAGTCAATAGGTTACAATCAGCGGAACCCACAAATTATCAATGCGTTGAAGGCCAACCCAATAACCCACTTCCTCCAAGGAGTAATGGGTCATCATAATGGTGTGTCACGCCACCAACGTCAATTGGGTCGCGGCTATCGAATACAAGGCTAGGTCAATGTCCGGCCAAGGTGATTTCAGTGAATGATCCACGCGGTTTTGTATTAGGCGTAGTAATGGGCGAAATGACCAAAGTTCAGAGGCCGATATGCGAATCTTAAAGCGATGGTGCATCCAGTGTAGGCTGTGTAACGCAACCGGAAATTGGGCAATGGCCAATCTGGTATATGTGCCGGTCAGTCCTCAATAATAACCCATGATGATGAAAAAGGCCATATTCCATAGAATTTGTTGAATGTTATGAAATGCCAATAAACGGTAGTTTTTGGTTGTGCAAAGGCAGGTATTAGCCCAGGAAAAAAAGGATGAGAGCAAACAAGTTGCCGGTAACAGGAAATACAACCATGCAGGGAAATCGTTGGGGAAAATGCTTCCTTTGAGCCAGGTATAGCTCAGGACCCACAAAGTCGCAAGGACGACAGCGATAAAAAGACTAATCCTTAGCGAAACAGAAATAGCCTGAGTGCGGGATTCCGGTGAAAGTCCAGTTTGGCTCAAAGCCTGTATGCTGCTGTTTTGGGTGGCTGTACCTCCCAATATTTGGAGGAGGTACAGGATGTACTGAAATTGACTGGCCAAAGCCAAATCCGAAGGACCGAACCAAAGGGCAATGACTTTTAAAAGGCTGAATTGGCCAAGGAGCTTGAAGAAGGCCTGAATGCCCGACCATTAGAGGGCTTGGGTTAAAGGTTGCTTTCTCATAGATTCAGCCGAATATCAAGGTAAATCTTGGCATAACGGCCAAATGCAGGGCGCCTGTCCGTTTGGATAACCAAGCCAGCCAAATCAGTTCCATGGTATGCCGGGTCTAGTTAAA
>VHAW01000126.1 GCA_016872225.1 Sphingomonadales bacterium
ACCGTTTTGAGTTAAGGCATAAAGGAGTCGTGCATCCACGCCAAGCCATTTCGCCAATAATGCAAGGGCAGTGGCGCTACTCCCCAACCCCCAACCTCTTGGAAAATCTACTCGGGTCTGCACCATGAGCCCCTCGTTTTGTAAAATGTCAGCCCATGGAGAAGTATGATCCGTGGTCAATTGGTTTTGCGTTTCTATCAAATTCCAGGCGGTTTGGAGCCAATTCAAGAGCATTTCTATTTCAGCCGAAGCGGGACCTTTAGTACCGTGGAGAGCCCATTGCCTATTAACCCATTGATAAGTTACTTGAAGCCAGGGCTTATGGAGGTGGTTGTATGCAGTCCAATGCAGCAATCCAGGGACTCCCCCACGATAAACTTCCATACTTTGGCCCAACCGTGAAGCAAGCCCCAAGGCCGTTGCCCCATCGAGGACCACATACTCGCCTGAAAGAAGAATTTTACCTGGAACTCGATTTTGGAAAATCAATTCACCTTCAACGGATGAAATTTGTCTGCCCGACATGCCTTAGAATTACACACAGCGTTGGTCATCCATCACTCAGGATTCCAAGGAAGAGTGATCGTTGCTTAACAAGATAAGTTTAGGATCAGGCAAACCATGACCTTGTAACCTTTCTAGGAAAGCCTTCACTTCTACAAAGGAGATGATTTTGTCGCTGAAATATATTTTGGCTTTTTCCTTCTGGGCTTCGCTTGCACCCAACTGATTCAAAATATTCAAGAGATGCATTTTCATGTGTCCTTTCTGAATCCCAGAACTGACCAAGGATTTCAGGGCTGAGAAATTTTGAGCCAAACCCACTGCAGCGGTGATTTGCATCAAATCGCGTGCCCCAGGATTTCCTAACAATTCATGCGAAAACTTAACCATAGGATGCAAGCTAGTCAGGCCACCCACCGTTCCTAAAGCCAACGGAATTTCAATCCAAAACCGAAAAACCCCGTTTTCAACGGAGGCATTCGTTAGGGAGCGGTATTGCCCGTCTTTGGCCGCAAAGGCATGAGCACAGGCCTCCACGGCCCGAAAATCATTCCCTGTGGCCAATACCACCGAATCAATCCCGTTCATGATGCCCTTGTTATGGGTCACTGCGCGGTAAGGTTCCAGGTGAGCGATCCTTACAGCGCGCAGAAATTTGGAAGCAAAATCATCAGGGGTAAGTTCAGGCACATCGTTGAGCTCGTCTACAGGGCATGAAACCTCGCAACGTACCAAACATTCCGGCGTATAATTGCTCAAAATGCACATCAGGATCTGAATACGCTTATGTTCCGTGGAGAGTTCATTCGAAGACTCAATCCATCGCGTCAAAATCTTCGAAGATTGTTCCAACAGCGTATTGATAAAATTAGCTCCCATAGCATCAGCGGTTTCAAACCGAAAATCCAATTGGAAATAATAAGGCTCATTGGCAGTCTTGTCCACGAGCTCCACAGAACGAATGCCCCCGTCTCGTTGCCTCATGTTGGCCGTGAAGGAGGCTGTTTCATCGAGTATTTGTTGTCGCAACGCAGGAAGCTCCGCCCTAAGCCATTGAGCAGGGCCTTCCCAAAGAAAATGAACCTGTCCCACCTTGGTCGTGGAGATGACCTCCGCTTTGAATCCTCCTCGTTGGGACCAGAATGCCGCACTTTTGGATGCCGCAGCGACAACCGAACTCTCTTCGATGACCATAGGCACTGCGTAGAGACGATCGTTGATTAGGAAATTTGGGGCAAGCCCGTAGGGCATGTAGAAGTTGGTGAGGGTATTCTCAATAAATTCATCGTGGACTTTTTGCACCGCAGAATCGAGGTGCCAATAGCCCGAAAGAACCTGGTAGGCTTGCTCGGGGTCCGCAAAAAAGCGACTGCAAAGCCATTCGATTTTGGCCTCTTTGGATAATTTAGAGAAACCGTTGACGGGTTGAGGGGGGCTTTTCATAGAATGGGCTCAAAGATAGTTTATCAACTGAAAACAGACACTTTTGTTTCAATTCCTAAACTTAAATAGGGGCATTTGGTTGCTGAGAAGGGCGTGATTTTGCTGAGAAGGGCGTGATTTTGCTGAGAAGTGAGGTAATCCAGAAAATTGTAGCTTTGAGGAAAACAAATGGGCTTTGCCTGCTAAACCATACAAGCTTGTTGCAGTTACACAATTACGCCAATTTCACAATTTAATGAGCCATCATGCTGTCGTGCGGGATGATCAAGAACCCGCTTTGATTTTTGCAAATGGGCTCTCGTGCTCCAGAGAAGTGGTGGGCCAGCTGTTGGAGTGGAGTCCCAAAGTCATTGCCTTGGATGGAGCTTTTGATCGTTTGGCAGATTGGGGAATCAAAGTGGACGTGGTTCTTGGGGATATGGACAGCCTGCAGGGCGGGGCTTTGGGGGCGATCCTTGAAGATCAAACCCCCTCCGATAGGGATCGCCTAGAACGAGCTCAAGCCTACGTGAACCAAAGACAAGACGGGGTCGATTGCATTTATACCTCCGATCAAGAGGCTACGGATCTCGAAAAAGCGTTGCGTTGGGCGTATGAGCAAGGGCATCGGGCCGCGCATATTCTTTGGGCCAACGGGCCGGATGCCGATCATTTTGTAGGAAATTTGCACGCCTTGGCCATGGTACCGGAGAATTTTGCAGTCACTATGATTCAAGATCAATCACGAATTTTCAGGCTTCTGAAGCAATTCAGTAAGTGCTATGAATCCGGTACTCGTCTTTCGTTATGGCCTTTTCCCAGCGCCTATGGAGTGCACACCGAAAACCTGGTGTATGCCTTGCAAGGTGAGGACCTACATTTAGGAATACGTCTGGGCATAAGCAACCGAGTTGATCGCACCGCTATCGTTCGCATTGATCATAAGGAAGGATGTCTAATGTTACAAGAACCCCTATAAATTCGTTTTAATATGAATGTATTTTTTTCTTTCGCCGTAAAGTTTTTCCCTAAAAAATTTTATTTCGTGCTATTAGCTTTTTTATGTTCAATAGGGAAACTGCTTGCTCAGACGCAACACAGCGCAACCTGGACCGATGGCGTGGCCTGTATCGTGTATTCCCATTGCACGCCCTGCCATAACAACCAAGGTATAGGTCCGTTTCCTTTGACCACTTACAACGAAGTTTACGCCAACCGCTATTCAATCGCCGCTTCGGTGCAGTCCCGCTCCATGCCACCCTTTCCTGCGGAACAGGTGCATCGGCGTTATGCCCATGCTAATACCTTGGATTCCCATGAAATCAATGAAATCGTGGACTGGGTCAACAACTTTGCCCCGTTGGGGAATCCTGCTCAGTTACCGAGTCCCCCGGTTTACAGCAGCGCATTTCAGATACCGAACCCCGATACTGTTTATAAAATCCCGAACTATACCGTGAACACCACCACCGATTTGTACCGGGTTTTTGTGATGCCTATTGGGAACAACGTTTCTCGTAACATTACTGGAATTGAAGTGGTTCCAGGTAATCGCGAAATTGTGCATCATGTGTTGGTTTTTCAGGACACCTCCGGAATTCCTATGCAAAGGGATCTGGCCGATCCTTTGCCGGGCTACACGGCGTTTGGTGGAACGGGCTCCAATTCATCCAAAATGATAACGGGTTACGTGCCCGGGCAGGGTTCCCTCCTGTATCCTGCGGGTTTTGGCGAATCGGTTTTACCGAACAGTTACCTCTGCATCCAAGTTCATTACCCCGGAGGCATCAGCGGTCAGACCGACAGCACCTCGGTTCGGATCAAGTACGGGCCTTCTACGGGCCTACGTACCATGTTGACGCTACCCATTTTGAATCATGGGGGCCTCATCAACGGCCCTTTAAGCATTCCTGCCAACACCACCAAAACGTTTAGGGCGGAGTACACGTTACCAGTTGGTGTAACGGTGTTGGGTCTTTTGCCTCACATGCATTTGGTGGGTCAATCCATGCAGGTCTATGCCCTCAAACCGGGTGGCGACACCGTTCATTTGGTGAATATTCCGGAATGGGATTTTCATTGGCAGATGTATTATCGTTTTCAAAGGCCGATTTACCTGCCTCCGGGGACCAAAGGCGTGGCCATTGCTACCTACGATAACACCACCGCCAACCCCAACAACCCCAACAACCCCCCGCAGACCGTTTCTTTGGGGGAAGGGACAGGCGATGAAATGATGCTGGTTTATTTCAACTTTACCATCCAGGCCGTATCCCCTTTGGATACCAATCTAGTGATTGATACGGCGTCCCATT
Source organism: Sphingomonadales bacterium (assembly GCA_016872225.1). Classification (GTDB taxonomy): domain Bacteria; phylum Bacteroidota; class Bacteroidia; order UBA7662; family UBA7662; genus SYHX01. Next base: position 4,242 of record VHAW01000126.1, read on the forward strand.
GGCGGCACGATTCGGCCTCTTGTGCCTTGGTAGCCGGTCTGGACCCTTACTTGCCGGATTGGGCAGGGGTTGTTTCGTGGGGTTATAATCCGGTCGAACGCATGCTCACCGTCCAAGGACCGCCCCAAGGTGGTTTTTCGTACACCGTTTACGATCAACAAGGCCGATTGCTGGTTCAAGGGCTAGCCCCTAAAGGTCAAAGTCGTGTACAATCATCGATTTCATTACCTCATGGAGCGGTCCTGGTGGGATGCATCACCGATGCCGGTGACCGGCCGTTTTACCAAAAATGGGCAACGGCATGGCGTTAGATTGTGTCAGGCAACCCAACTCGTATCGTTTGTATTATGCAGGGCCTTGCCCGGTATGCCATCGTTTG
>VHAW01000127.1 GCA_016872225.1 Sphingomonadales bacterium
CAAAACAAGGATCACCTTTTTGTTCGGATCCAAACCCCAATGATGCATGGCTTCTGCCTGTCCTGGTAAAGGCTTCGTGATTTGAGAACGTACAGGATTACCAAAACAACGAATCTTCTTAGCATCAAAATAGCGATTCATTCCGTTGAAGGCCACGTAAATGCGTTGTACACTTCGCGAAAGTTGGAGGTTGGTCTTGCCCGGGATTGCGTTTTGTTCCTGGATAACGGTCTTATGACCCAGAATTTGAGCCACCCATAACAACGGGCCGCTAGCATAACCACCTACTCCTATTACCAAATGAGGACGCTTTCGCAGCAGCAAACCCAACGACTTGGCAAGAGAATGAAGCAGTTGCAGAGGTAATTTCCAATTGGCCCATAGGGCACTTCGCTGGAAACCTTTGATCCACAGCCCGGTGATTGTAAACCCGGCCATTGGAACTTGGGTCATTTCAATTTTGCCCAAAGCCCCCACAAAATGGATCTGCGCAGACGGCTCCCTACGTTGGAAGGCCTGTGCAATACTGATCGCCGGGAACACATGTCCCCCGGTTCCCCCCCCGCTGATGACCACGCGATAAGGACTCATAGCGTTACACATAGGCTACCTCCTTTCCAGGAAGATTTCCTGTATTTACCCCATGGTCTGCTTCGCTGCCAGTTTCCTCTGACGCAGCATCGCTCTCAATTTCCAATTCGGACCAATCACCTTCGCCGGTCATATCTCTGCTAATACTTAACACAACCCCCATGGCCAAGGCATTAATCAAAATTGAACTTCCACCGTGGGAAACAAAGGGCAAAGTCTGCCCGGTCACCGGAAAAAAATCCACAGACACCGCCATATTCACCATTGCCTGGGCCATAAGTGCCATACCTAATCCTGAGGCTAACAAAGACCCGTAGGTCGTTCGCGCATAGATTGCAATTTTGCGAATCCGATAAAACAATCCCAAATACACCAGCAACACAAATGCAGCTCCAAAGAGACCATATTCTTCAATCACAATCGCATAGATGTAGTCAGAGTAGGCATGGGGCAGGAAATTCCGCTGAATACTGTTCCCTGGACCTTTCCCAAAAAAACCACCGGAAGCCACGGCGATTTTAGCTTGAACGACCTGAAAGTCCTCCTGCTCGGGTTGATTATTTAAATCCCAAAAGGCCTCCACTCGGTGCAACCAAACCATCACCCTTGGCCACTGGAGTTCATAACCCACTTTTACAAACAAAGCCAACAAAACGATGCATAGCCCTACGGCCTTGACCAAATCCCGGAACCTCGCTCCGGCAATCCAAATCAGGACCAAACCAACGGACATCAGCATTAGCCCGGTGGACATATTCTCTTTGGCAATCAAACATGCACATACCGCCAATCCCAGAAATATTTTATCCCAGCCACCCCGGAAACGAAGAATCCCATCCCCGAGCAAAGTAAGACCCCGTGCCAACCATAGGAAGACCAAGATCCTCGCCGGATCGGACGCCTGAAAACTCATGTTGAAAAAGGGAATATTCACGAACCTGGAAGCTTCGTTAATGTTTTTTCCGAAAAATATAGCCCATAACAATAAAAAAACAGCAACATAAATTCCCCAACTGGATAAACGCCCCCACCACAAATAAGGAATGCGGTGCATAAGCAACATTAATCCCACTCCCACTAAAAGCTTCGCACCATGACTGAACAAGGCCTTTTCCGTATTCCCATCATACTTATTGAGGGCAAGCTGACCTGTGGCGGAATAAATCAACGGCAACGAAAACACCATCAAAATTCCAATGAGAATCCACAAGGTGCGATCGCCTTTAAATAATGCGGTGTTTTCTGTCATACCTGGGTTAGAAATCCTTGTTGGCCTAAGTCGAATTAGAATGATTTATAAATTGTTAACAAAATATTTGAATTGCCTTCCTCGGTCTTCGTAATTTTCGAATAAATCGAAGCTGGCACAAGCAGGCGATAACAAAACCACATCCCCCTTCTGGGAAAGCTGGTACGCGCGCTGTACAGCCTCTTGCATACTCCTCACATTGACCATCACCGGAACCTTGCCCCCGAATGCCTCGTGCAGGGCCCTGTTATCTTTTCCCATACAAATCAGTACTTTGACTCGATCATGAACCAAGTCCATCAGAGCCGAATAATCGTTGCCCTTGTCCACGCCCCCGGCAATCCATAACACGGGCTTATCCATGGACTCCAACGCGTACCATGTCGAATTCACATTAGTCGCTTTGGAATCGTTGATATAATCTACCCCGCGCACCCTGCCTACCTTTTCGAGCCGGTGCTCCAGCTGATCAAAATTGGTAAGACTCTCACGGATGCTCTCCTTACGGACTTCCATCAGCTGTGCGACCACAGCAGCGGCCATGGAGTTGTAGGCGTTGTGTAGCCCGCCCAGAGCTAGTTCATTCAAAGGTATGGACATAATTTCGGCGTTAATAACTGTATGAATACGATAACGATCGACATAGGCCCCCTGGGTGAAGGCCGATGGTTTACTGAAAGAAAAGGTGTACGATTGATAGGGACCTGCCACTGTTCTCAATATTTGTTGCGATGTTATTGGATCATCCGAGCACCACACAAAGTGGGAAGCTTGGTCCATATTACGGATCAACTTGAATTTGGAATCTACATAATTCTGCATCTCGTATCCGTAACGATCCAAATGATCTGAGGTAATGTTAGTGAGTACCCCGATATCAAAACGGGTTTGATCCAAACCGTCCAACTGGAAAGAACTTACTTCGAGGACATAAACATCAGGTCTTTGATCAGGTGGCGATTGCAGATCTTGCGCAACAGAGGCTGCAAAGCTCTTGCCCATATTCCCGGCAAGGCCTGCACGAATTCCCCCTTGGACTAAAAGGTGATGTGTAAGCAACGTAGTCGTTGTTTTACCGTTGGTGCCTGTTATCCCAACCAATTTGGCTTGGGTATGCTCCGCAGCAAACTCTATCTCATCCACGACACGGTACCCTTGTGTTACCGCCTTCTGCACCCACGGTAATTCCAGGGCAATACCCGGGCTTTTGATAACCAAATTTGGACGATATTCTGCAATTTCCAGAACACAATTCGGTTCACAAGGAATACCCATGGCTGCGAGCTGCAGAATTCTGCTGGCCGATATTGCAAATTGATCCCAAACCGCCACCTCCATACCCAAGGTATGCCCCAAGACTGCTGCGCCGCATCCGCTTTCCCCTGCACCGAGGACCAAAAGACGTTGACCCTTCATCGAAGCTTCAACAAAGTGAAGGTTAAGATGACCAAAAGGATGGTCACAATCCAAAAACGAGTAACAATCTTGGGCTCTGACAAGCCACTCAATTCATAATGATGATGCAGCGGTGCCATGCGGAATATTCGACGGCCCTCCCCGTATTTGCGCTTGGTATAGCGAAACCAGCTGACCTGTAGTATCACCGACAGGCTCTCCACAAAAAAAATACCACAAAGAATAGGCAGCAACAATTCCATTTTGATAATCAAAGCCACGGCAGCAAAGGCCCCACCCAAAGCCATAGAGCCGGTATCCCCCATAAAAACCTGGGCTGGGTAGGCATTGTACCAAAGAAATCCTACACAAGCACCCACCAACGCCGCCATAAACACCACCACCTCCCCCGATCCGGGGATATACAAGATGTTCAGGTAGGTAGCCAACTTGATGTTACCCGTCATATAAGCCAAAATCCCCAGACCCGTACCCACAATAGCACTGGTGCCCGCCGCAAGCCCATCAATACCATCCGTCAGGTTCACGGCATTGGTCACTGCTGTAACAATAAAAACGATAATCGCGAAATACGCTACCCAGACCAAGACGGAATCCCAACCAAATTTCGAGTAATCAAGGCCGTACTTCGTAATTGGGAGATTTGTTTTGAGAGCAAGGTGAGCAATATCCTTGTGATAAAACAGCAAGCTCGCAACAAGCAAACCCAAACCTACCTGTCCAATGATTTTGAACCGTGAACGGAGGCCCTTCTTATCCTTGAGAAAGACCTTGATATAATCATCTGCCCCGCCAATCACACCCATCCAAAGGGTAGCTACCACCATCACCAACACGTAAATATTATCCAACTTGGCAGACAAGAGGGTAGGTACCAAGATGGCTATGAGCAAAATGATTCCTCCCATGGTTGGGGTGCCTTTCTTGGATTGATGGGTGGTGGGTCCACTCTCCCGGATACTTTCCCCAATTTGCTTGCGAATCAGCCAGCCAATTATCCTTTTGCCAATGAATAAGCTAATAACAAGGGCAAGGGCTGCTGCAAGTGAAGCTCTAAACGTAATAAACCGAAACGCACCCGCCCCGCTCAAATCCCAGGCCTTATCCAAATAGTCAAAAATATAATACAACATACCTTAGCCTTTTGAAGATGCTTCTTTTTCAAGTGTTTCCAATTTTTCAAATTGGTGTTGCAATTGCTCTGCGTCGTTAAATGGGTAACGTACACCTCTTATTTCCTGATAAGCCTCATGACCTTTGCCAGCTACCAGCAGAATATCTCCAGATGCGGTCATTTGAACGGCGAGGCGAATTGCCTCCGCCCGATCGG
>VHAW01000128.1 GCA_016872225.1 Sphingomonadales bacterium
GATGGCGGCATACGCTACTCCGGGGATATTGTTAAGGCTTTGGCGGCAGGAGCCGATTGTATTATGGCGGGCTCAATGTTTGCCGGGGTCGAAGAATCGCCTGGGGAAACAATTATTTATGAAGGTCGTAAGTTCAAGACTTACAGAGGTATGGGTTCCATCGAAGCGATGAAAGAAGGTTCCAAGGATCGGTATTTTCAAGATGCGGAGGATGAAATTAAGAAACTGGTTCCCGAAGGCATTGTGGGCAGGGTTCCTTTCAAAGGGAGTCTGTCGGAAGTGATGTACCAATACCTTGGCGGCCTCAAAGCAGGGATGGGCTATTGCGGAGCCTTTGATTTGGCAACCCTGCGTGAAGCGCGTATGGTTCGCATCACCAATGCAGGATTACGGGAAAGTCATCCGCACGGTATCGATATCACCCGTGAGGCCCCGAATTATTCTCGCTAAACTTTTACCTAACAATTAATAAATAAAAACGAACGAATCTGTTCGAAACCCCAAAACAGACTATGTCATCACCGGAAATTTCGTGGGATGAAGCTTTGGAAGCGGTCCGCCGTGAAGCGGCGGAGTTTGATTTGAGCGAAGCGGCGGGTGCCGAAGCTTACCGTTTGCGTTTTCTGAGCAAGAAAGGCGAAGTCACCAAGCTGTTCGAGGCTTTTAGGGTCCTGAGCGGGTCAAAGAAAAAAGCAGTGGGACAGGCCCTTAACGCTCTTCGACAGGAAGTGGAAAAGCGTTGGAAGGAGGCTTCGGCGGGCCGTTCCACCGGTGTAGGTCCAGGGCGGGACCCGCAAAGCCCCGGCTCATCTGTCGGCCCAGACCTGGCAGAGCTGCCTCCGCCCGTTTGGGGGCAGGGCTCCCGCCACCCCCTGGCCCTCACCCGCCACCTCATGCTCGATTTTTTCGGTAAATTGGGCTTTCGTTGGTCCGATGGGCCCGAATTGGTGGACGATTGGCACAATTTTGAGGCCCTTCATTTTGGCGCAGACCATCCGGCCCGGGATATGCAGGATACCTTCTTTGTGTCCCTGGATCCGGCCCATTTGTTGCGCACCCATACTTCTTCGGTACAGGTCAAAGAAATGATGAAGGGGCAATTGCCCCTGCGGACGGTTTCTCCAGGCAGGGTTTACCGCAACGAAACGGTTTCGGCCCGCTCCCACATGCAATTTCACCAGGTCGAAGGCCTTTATATTGATAAGGATGTCAGCTTTGCCGACCTCAAAAAGGTTTTGTACGATTTTGCGACTCATCTTTTTGGGCCATCGGTACAAATTCGATTTAGGCCTTCTTATTTTCCGTTCACCGAACCCTCTGCGGAGATGGACGTTTCTTGCTTCCTGTGTTCTGGGAATGGATGTAGCGTTTGTAAGCATAGCGGGTGGGTTGAAATATTAGGTTGCGGCATGGTTGATCCCCAAGTGCTTGAGAATTGTGGAATCGACTCCGAGGTTTACAGCGGATATGCCTTTGGTATTGGAATTGAGCGACTTACAATGCTTAGGCACCGGATTCCGGACATTCGGCTTTTTTACGAAAACGATCTGCGGTTTGTGCGTCAATTTGGTCACAGCCGTTGAAATTACGGTTTTGATCTAATCTTCCAGTTGAACGAAAAAAATCCTAATGGTAACATTGAATACGATTATTGTGGCGGGTGCAGGAACCATGGGGCAGGGCATTGCTCAGCTTTGTGCTACCCTTGGTAAGCAGACCATCATGTACGATGTGAGCCAAGAGGGCCTGACCAAGGCTCGCCAAGCTATCGACCAAAATCTGTATCAAAGTGTAGCCAAAGGCCGCCTCGCCGCAGAGAAAGTGGCAACAATCCAAACCCGTATTGTTTACACCACCCGCCTCGAAGACGCGGTGGGGGATATGCTCATCGAGGCCATTGTGGAACAAACGGCCCCTAAAAAAGCCTTGTTCCGCGTTTTGGAACAACAAAATTCCCCACAGTTCATTATCGCCAGCAACACTTCTTCTATTCCCATGGAGGTCCTTTCCGAAGGCCTATCCAGGCCGGAAAGAGTGGTTGGCCTCCATTTCTTCAATCCGGCCACAGTCATGAAATTGGTGGAAGTTATTTCCGGACCGCAGACCCTGGCTTGCGTTGCCCAACAAGCCGAAGACCTGGCCCTCCTCATGAATAAGACCGTTGTTCGCGCTAAGGATGCCCCCGGTTTCATCGTCAACCGAGTTGCCAGGCCTTACTACGCCGAAAGCCTACGTCTGCTTGGCGCAGGGGGTTTAGTTCACGAAGACATTGATCGCTTACTGGAGTCCGTCGGCTTTCGAATGGGTCCTTTTCGGCTCATGGATTTGATAGGGGTTGATACCAATTTGTCGGTTACCACTTCCATATACGAGGGTCTTGGATGCCCCAAACGCTTTGAGCCCAATCCTATCCAACAAAGCATGGTCCTCCAAGGTCATCACGGCCGCAAAAGCGGTCAGGGATTTTATCCCTATTCCAAGGACGAAGGTCCCATCGCGCGATGAATGCTCCAAAGGCGAATTTAAGTACAATGAAATTCTATGCGATGAATCCCCGAGAGATGCAAAAAATAGAATTTATATCCTGTTCAAAGAGTATTTTACAAAGATTATTTTTTCTTTTATTCTTTTTTATCGTAGGCTGCAGAGGCAAAGTTCCCGCTGACCAAGTTCCTCAGATTCTGGTGGATTTTTCCCTCAATATTATGCTTCCGACGTACAGCCGGTTGCAGTTGGTCGGCGAGTATGCCTACATAGAGGCTGGGTATAGAGGAATTGTGTTATACCGATCTGGCTTGGATCGTTTTCAGGCCTATGACCGGGCTTGTACCTACGCTCCCAGCCAAACCTGCCATAGGGTATCGGTGGTGGATTCGTTGATGACCCTTCAATGTGCATGCTGCGATTCCCGATTCTCCTTGTTGGATGGGAACGCCGTCCGTGGGCCTGCCGCTTGGCCGCTAAGGACTTATCGCGTCGACTTTGATGAAACGACAGGGAGGGTACGCATCACCAATTAAATTCCCTCAGGCAAGTGGTCTATTTTGCTTAGATCCAATCTTTTAAGAAATGTGTTACGAATTACTTTATAGGATACCTAGGATCTTGAAGAACGGAAACCTCTTCCCCCCTGAACGGTGAGTCTTTAAAGTTTGAAGGCCTTGCGGATGGCGGTGACTTGATCGAGGGCCTCCCAGGTGAAGAGTTCCACGGGAATGGTGCGTACTTGATCGGCTCCGGTTCCCCAGCGGATTGTTTTGTTGACTTTGGTATGGGGTCTGCCCATATGCCCATAGGCTGCTGTTTCGGAATAGATGGGGGTCATCAGCTTGAGGCGCTTGATAAGCATGCCAGGACGCATGTCGAAGATCTTGGAGATACGTGCGGCGATCTCGCCATCGCTGAGTTTCTTGTTTTGGGCATCGCGGACATTCGCGGTGTTGTAGGTGTTCACGTAAAGGCCTACCGGTTCGGCAACACCGATGGCGTAAGCCACTTGCACCAAGACTTGATCGCAGACTCCTGCGGCGACCATGTTCTTGGCAATATGACGCGCCGCGTAGGCGGCCGATCGGTCCACTTTGGAAGGGTCTTTGCCCGAGAAGGCACCCCCACCATGAGCGCCTTTGCCACCGTAGGTGTCCACGATGATCTTGCGGCCGGTCAATCCAGTGTCCCCGTGGGGTCCACCGATTACAAAGTTCCCGGTCGGGTTGATATGGTATTTCACGGTTTTGTTGAAGAGCCGGGCAATGCGCGCTGGCAATTGCTTTTTGACCCGAGGGATGAGGTAACGCTGAATATCGGTTGCGATTTTGGTTTGCATAGCCTTCTGGTCCGCTTTGACCGCACGGGCGTTGCTACCGCTGTTCACAAAAGGATCGTGCTGGGTCGAAACCACGATGGCATCGATGGCTTCGGGTTTGTGCTTGTCGGAATAGCGAATGGTGACTTGGCTTTTAGCATCGGGGCGGAGGTATTTCATCACGCGACCCTCTTTGCGGATCTCGGCAAGTTCCCGTAACAACAGATGGCTAATTTCCAAAGGCAGGGGCATGAAGCTCTCGGTTTCGTTGGTGGCATAACCAAACATAATGCCTTGGTCGCCAGCCCCTTGGGTCTCCGGGCTTGCTTTCTCCACCCCTTGGTTGATGTCCGGGGATTGCTCATGGATGGCAGAGATCACCCCGCAAGAATCCGCATCGAACATGTATTCGGATTTGGTGTAACCAATTTTGCGAATCGTTTCGCGGGCAATCAGTTGGGCATCCACATAGCCTTTGGTTTTGACCTCTCCCGCAAGCACTGTCAAACCGGTGGTGACCAAGGTTTCACAGGCCACCTTGGAATTGGGATCCTGCGCCAAGAAGGCGTCCAAGAGAGCGTCGGAAATTTGGTCAGCAACCTTGTCAGGATGCCCTTCGGAGACCGATTCGGAGGTAAAGAAATAGGACATGGAGTAAAGGGTTTTAAGTCAACAAAAGGGTTAATGCGAAGAGTCAGGCTTATGCAAAGGGAAGATCAATAAAAGAATCGAATTGAATCCAATAAGTTTCGCGGCAAAAATAGGCCAAGCCAAGGCA
>VHAW01000129.1 GCA_016872225.1 Sphingomonadales bacterium
AACCCCAGTAATCCTGCGACATGGGTACCGGTTCAAGAAACCGTTAATGTCTTTGTGCGTGGTAACCAGCTAGCCACCAATTTTCCGGTCCTTAACAATTGTGCCCAACCTCCTTGCGCTAGATTGCAACGCATCACAGACAATTCCTTGCCACCCAATCCACCAGCTTTTCCCATTAATACTATCAATTACGGTAACGGCACATCAGCCGGAATCGGTTTCTCTGGTCTCGTACAAAGCGGCGTGAAATTAGTTTGGGCTACCGATTGCTCCAACCTTCCCAAGAGTCTCGGGGTATGCGGGGTTCAGAATTCCAGCAATAAATTTCAGATAAATGCCTTTGATAATAATTGCCCCATCGAAGGACGTGATGCCAGGGTTTACACCTACAAACTCATGAATATTCGTGAACTGGGTACGGTTAGGCTGAGAGGCGTATCGGTAGCGCCAACCAACGATTCAGTGACCATTTATTGGGATAATCCCTTGGGAGGTCCGCCCTCAGGGTCTGATCTAGGGGCGTTAATCGATACGGTGACCATCGATCCTTTGGATATCCTGAATTACAGCACGCAAACTCCGGCCTATCAACGCGCCAAATCGGTCGCAAGACGCAAATATTCTTTCAAGGCATACCGTTTGTACCGTAGAGCCTTGGATCGTTATACCGGTGCATTAGCAGGTAATTGGGAGAAAGTGGACTCCTTGTTGGTGGTGGATTCCAGTAAAATCGTGGATGCCACGCCCAGCTTAAATTTGGCAGATTTTGATTACATGTACCGAGTGGGAGTAGTTTCTCGTTGTGATTCGGTCGAATATATTTCCGATAGCCTCAAAACAATCCGGGGAGAGGTGATTTATAACATATTCTCTGTTCAAAGCACCTTTAGCTGGGATTCGATGCGGACGCGGAATCCGTATATACCGGCCAATTGTCTGCCTCGGTATTATATCCAGAAGCAATCCACTTTTACGGCCCCCGGTGTTTGGCTGAACGTGGATACCTTCGTTGCAACAGGAAATTCACCCTATGTTTACCGCGAGACTACCAATATACCTTGCCAAGATACAATTTTGTTCAGAGCTGGGCTGCCGGATGTTAATGGTACAATCTATTGGAGCACAACGCCCAACTTAGCTTTGAGCCAGCAAAATCCTATTCAACCCGTACGTCTTAAACGAGTTTCCGTGGATACGTTGCCCAATGGTTTAGGGGAATTTGGTATTCAAATGAATTGGGTCGCTGGTCCATCCCGCGCATTGGGTGGTTATATTATTTACCATGTGACGGATTCTAGTTCGTCCTTTGCAGACTCGGTTGCTCAACAATGGGGCTATGACAGCACCTCATTCACCTTGTATAAATATCCTGAATGTAATGCTTATGCCAGACCTGTTTGGTTGACCGTGGCAGGGGTGGACTCTTGCAGGTTTACCAAGGGTTCCTACGACACGTCCAATTACCACAACACCATTTACAATTATTCAGAATATGTGTATTGCAGCCTCGAAAGGGGTATGCATATTCTGTGGAACCACTATTATCGTTGGTATCCTGAGCTTATGAAATACAGAATCTACCGTTCAGAACCTGCTGCTGCTACTGGTTTTGTCCTTTTGGATTCGATTTCTCCTGCACCTTACGATAGCCTGAATCGGTTCATTGATCGTTCGGACCTACCCAATGGAAACACCTATTGTTATCTGATTGAAGCTGTTCACGCTTCAGGGATGACTTCGTTGTCTAATGCGGGTTGCGATACAGTCGACAATCCGATGGTACGTTACAACCATATTCGTCGTATTTCTATCGATACGACAACAGGTCTCTTGCATCTAAAATATATTTTCAATCCAATTGAAATTTCCGAATATTTTATTTTACAACGGCGCATTGCAGATAGGGGATTTGCAACAATCGACACTTTTAGGGTGACCGATTTGGATTTAAGCACCGGTGTCCCTACGATTAATTATGTAGATTCTACTGCAAGACCTGATCGGGAGATTTATCAGTATAGAATGGTAGTCCAGGACGTTTGTGGTGTTAGCATCGATACATCGGGTGTTTTTTCAAATTTGTTCCTGAACGGGGAAGTTGAACCACGAATTTACCCTAAATCGGGAACGGCATTGCGCTGGCAGGTGGAGAACTCTTGGCCCGAGGGGATTGAAGGGTTTGTGTTGCTTAGGGATGATTCTGCGGTCAGCAGGACCAGGGCGTTTGTGCCTGTGGCGAACATCACAAGTCCCGTAGTTCGTCAATGGGTGGATACCGTTCCTCAGGATCCTGCCGATGTCGTCTACCGCGCTTTGGGTAGGTACCAATATTATTTGAAAGCCGTCGAAATGAATCCCAATTTGGAGGATTTTTCCCAAGAGGAAATATTTTCCAATATTTTCAAAATTACTCATCCTCCAAGGTTGTTTCTTCCATCGGCCTTTATCCCAGGGTCCGGAATCAACGGTCTATTCAAGCCCATTGGCTTTTTCCTGGATCCCGACAAAGAATTCAAACTTGAATTGTATAACCGATGGGGACAACTGCAGTTTGAAATAAACGATATTTTCGGATCATGGGACGGAACGAATATGAATGGGGATCCATTACCTCAGGATACCTATGTGTACCGTGTAATTTTCACGGGAAGGGATGAAAAAGTTTATAATCTGAATTCCTCTGTCGTGTTGATTCGTAATAAATAGTTTTGCGTAAGAATATTATATAACCCAGGCAATGAGTCACTTTGTAAATTATAGGTCGTTAATCGCGCTTCCTGTTGTATGGATCCTGCTGGTTATTTCTTGGGCCAATGCCCAGACTTTTCGGGGTGGAGATCTGACATACCGTTGCCTTGGTGGAAGTGGTCAGTTTGAATTTACGGCGGGGGTTTATGTGACTTGCCCTGATACCATCACGATAGGGGGTGCCCTAAGGGTAAGGCCGTTTAGAGATTCATTGGTCCTTTATCAGACTTACCGAACCCCATGGTCGGACACGGTTATCTTTAAAGGATGGTTGGCGTTCCAGCCCGTTGAATGTTACAGTATTGCGGACTCCTCATTCCCTGTAATCACGCCAATACCGGCCGGGAATTGCAACAGTCCTAGGTCTGTTATCAAGAATGTTTGGCGTTTAATTTATAGGGGGCTCATTGATTTGGATCCAGTAACGGTACCAGCCGGTGGCTACACTTTTTTTGTGCCTCATATTTCCGAGGCCCGATCAGTAGTGGGCGGCAATCAAGGCGGGTTATTGTCGAGGGGCTTATTTTCTACTGATCCTGCAGACAATTTGAACTCAGGAACAGTAGGGCCATTAGCACGCTTGGCCGTTAAAATGTATGGATTTGCGGGCCTTAGGCCACAATTTATTTGCGATTCTACGCCGATTTTTTATAACGATCCCAATACCATGTTCATCGTTAATCCGAATACTTTTGTTTCGGATAGTGTTACAGTTGCCAATCTTGCGGTGGAAAGGAATTATTATGATTCAGTAAGTTATCATTTGGGTGGACCGATATATGACACAGCGGCCCCAAGGTTATCTGCCTATGATGCCTCTGCAATATTTAACACCTCGGTCAATCCAGCGGGCCTTTTTAACCTCAATCCATTGACGGGTGAATTCAGTTTCAAGCCTTTGATACGGTTTGGTGGACAAACGGCCTCACGATATCATTGGGGAATTACGGTGCGCAGCTGGCGTTGTAACTCCTTGTTATCGGAGGTTTACCGGGAATTTGTTACCGATGTGGTCCAAAGGCCTACCAGTGGTCAAATTCCACCTTTCTTGGAAAATCAGAAGCCACCTTATTTTGCGAGCAACACGCGTTTTTTGCGCGAATATTATGTAGAAGACACCGTCAATCAGAATTTCTTGATTGGAGATGATATTCCTTTTGGATTACCCCCAGGAACCGATAATTACTTATTGATAGGGATCAAAAGTCCTTTTATGAATTTAGCAACAGCTTCAGGTAGCGGTACGCCTAACCCAGCTATTTCTTCTACTACGGTGACGATTCCAATGCCTCCAGGCAGGACAGACTTGCCTTCAGACCAAATTGCGCCCAACGGGATGAGTATTGGTTATGGGTATAGTGCCATTAATACTACTTCTTTGCGTCTGGGGTGGGTTTCTCGATGCGACACTATTTTTAAAAATGCATGTTACAACCATAGTCGCCTTATTCCGTTTTTGGTCACTGCCGCGGATGTGACTCCCCCGCTTTTCGGCAAGCAGCCCAGAATTTTCAACATCAGGATGCGTAACCTTCCCGCGCTCCCAGCACCAGAATTTGTGGCTGTTTCTGTAGGGGAAGAAAACGATCGTGTACGCTTGTTTTTCAAATCTCGAATTGATACAGTCACTATCGACCCGTTAGATAGTCTTAACAATATTTATGATTTACGCGGTCTCAATGCGGCACAACTCAGGGCTAAATCAGTCAACCGAAGGATAAACTCTTTTAACTCGTATCAGGTTTATCGCAGTAATTTTCCTGCA
>VHAW01000130.1 GCA_016872225.1 Sphingomonadales bacterium
TAAATCGCCACTTATGGCATTACCGGAATCTGCGTGGATCCCCTGGGGTCTTGCGAGACTCCTTTGCCCTAACCACCAAGTCCTTTGTGCTGGAGGACATGGTCCATCATTACCTTAAAGCCTCGCCCGTAGTCGCGGATTGGAATGGAGATAGCTTGCCCGATCTCTTGGTGGCTTACGAAAACTCTGCGCTCAAACCCTGTCTTGCCCTGTACCGTAACAAAGGAACCCCTGCAGCGCCCATCTTCGAGTTGGTTGATTCTTTATTCTTGCGCTTGGATACGGTACCGATTCGAAATCCGCGATTAGCTGCGGGTGACCTTGATGGGGATGGGCGTATGGATTTGTTGATTGGGCACAGCGACTCCACCATGATGCATTATCGGAACATTACCACAACTTCTTCAGGACCCATTCAATTTCAACGCATTAGCTACGATTATCAAGGATTGCGATGCGGCATCGAACTCGCCCCTGAACTTGGGGACCTGGACGGTGACGGTAAGCCGGAGCTTCTGGTTGGGATGCGCAATGGACAGATTGCCAGCTTCCAAAACCAAGGCACCTTGACGAATCCTGCTTGGGTTAAACTCACTGATAGCCTCGGAAGAATCAATGTTGCAGAATCGATTTCCGGATGGGCCGCACCTCGTGTAGGGGACTTGAACCGCGACGGTCAGGCTGATTTAATTATCGGTTCTGAGTCGGGTAAGGTTTTTTGCTATCCTTCAATCTGGTCTGGGCTTCCGATGCCGCAGTCTCGCAATGATCTTTTTGTTTACAATTATGCCGGGGGATCTGCTGATTCCATTCCGCATGGGAATTGGGTCAGCCCTGCCCTCACTGACCTCAACGGGGATTCCTTCCCAGACCTACTACTTGGCTTTTTCAAAGGCGGTCTCACCCATTGGCGCAATACCTCCTCCTTGGTCTCCGTCGCTGAACTCCCTAAGCCGCATTTCACCAATCGCAGAATGTTTATATTTCCGAATCCCGTCCAAGCAGGATCAACTTTAAATGTGTATGTCACGGGAGGGGATCCCCAGAACAGCATAGAATGGGCTTGTTACAATGAAGAGGGAAAAGTAGTCGCAACCTGGAATTGGAGAGTAGAACAACTTTCCCAGCATGCTTCTCAGGGGTATGAAATAAAAATTCCCGAGGGGATAACCTCGGGAATCTATCAATTGGTTTGCCGGAATTCCGATGGATCGGGTGGATCGGCCAGGGTTTGGATTATTCGTTAATCATCGGCGATCTCTCGCAATTCAACTAACGCTGACCTCGGGGTCTGCCGAGACCAATCATGGCACAACGGAATCCTAAATCGTCTTTCCCTTTGGATTCATTGAAGAAACGGCGTGCGCCTGGTGTAACCCAATAAGGTAAATCGCGGTAGCTACCACCTTTGTAAACACGGTTACGGTTGTTAACTTGACCATTGGGATTTGAAGAGATGGTGACGCTATCAAGGTAGGAGGCCAACAAATCATCGCTGTATCTCCGCTCATCGGCAACCATAATCACCCTACCCGCGTTATCCTTGGCAAGGTTACCTTCTTCATCGTATTGAGGGCGGGTGTAACCTCCGCCCAAGAATGGGGAAACGGCATCGGATTCAATATTTGAAAAGGGCCGATAGAGGTCTGCAACCCATTCGTTGACATTTCCTGCCATGTTATAGAGCCCAAAATCATTGGCGTGGTAATACTTGCCTGGGGCGGTTGGTCCACCACGAGTGATGTCATAGGAGCCTACTTCAGAGGGTGAAGAGACATTGTGTTTGAAGTTTCCATAATAGTTACCCTGCCTACGTCCTGGGCCTGATCGTATGCCTCTTTCATTCCAAGGGTAAATGCGTCTTTCCGCAATCAGTCCGCTCTCTGTTCTACCTATAAGTCCTTGGGCGGCATATTCCCATTCGGCCTCAGAGGGCAAGCGGTAGCTTGCCGTAAAAAATCCATCTTCTATGACAGGATAAACCAAATCCCCGTTGATGCTGGTTTTGGATTTGGCTTTGGTTAGTTCGGGGCGATAAAAGCCTGCCAAATATCCCTTGGTGGTGAAGTGTTGCTCCCCAGATTGAGCGGAGTATTTGATGTAGCCTGCATCAATAAGTCTTTGTTCGTTGACACGGTCAGTTCTCCACTCGCAGTATTGGTTTGCTTGAACCCAACTTACACCGACCACAGGATAATATTTGAATGCAGGGTGACGCAAATAATCATTCACATGGGGTTCGTTGAAAGAAAGACCGTTTCTCCAAACCGTGGTATCGGGTAAAGCGCTTCGGTAGGTTGCTGGGTTTGCTTGGGCAAAAACTTTGGCCATCCAGTTGAGATATTCACAGTAGCTGACATTGGGTACTTCGATTTCATCCATATAGAAGGATGAGACGGAAGCATATTTGGGAACATTATCCGGATCAAGGGCAACGGACTCCTGGGTGGCCCCCATGACAAAGGAACCACCGGGAACAAATACCATGCCGGGAGGGGGTGTCCCATTGTGATCAATGCTTTTGAAGGTTAATCCTTTGGGATTCCCGTAAAACCAAGTGGTGGTAGTGGAGCGGTTGCCATTGCCGCAACCGGATAGGACCAGAATCAGGGCTAGGAGGCCGAAGCTCGTTTCCCGGTTAAAGGCAGATAATTTTTTGGAGGTTATGGCCTTTTTAATTCTTAGTGTTGAAAGCATAATTATTTCGTGACGAGTTTAAAATTTAGGACATTTACTTTGGAATAACGCCTCTTTTCAATGGGCTCAAACTTTTCAAAAATGAAACTAAGGGAAACTTCATGCGAGCCTCCTGGTTTTGCATCGTTTAGTTTGGAAGTGGTGATGTCGTATCCGTACCCTAAGCGCATTTGTCCGCGTTGGAACCCGGCTGTTGCAATGACTGCATCATTGATACGGTACCATAAGCCTGCAGAAAGGGCGCCTTTGCTCAAATAGGTTCCGACATTGATCTGACTGGAGGCGCCTTGTTGAATGTAGATCACATTGGGCGATAGGGTAAGTGGTTCAGCGTTGGAATAGGCTTGGCTTAGGGGAATATTGGCTCCAGTATGGATCGAAATACGCATAGGCCATGGAGCATTTGCATCCAAATAGAAGGCTTGACTAGGCTCAGTGAGATGATGTGCTGCGGCCCCGAAATAAAACTTCTCTGAAAAGAGTATGAGTCCTGCCGAGAAGTCATGAATAATGGCTGTCTTTGTCCCAAATGGGATATCGGAGCCGATAGGCCTACCTCCTATGCCTGCAACCCGGTCGATCTGCTCGGGAAAGGTGAGTTTATTAAAATTCAACGATCGGTTGGCGTAGGCATATTGAAATCCAGCTCGAAGCGCTAAATTCCGGTTGATGTTCAAATTGTAGGCATACTGCAGGGCAACTTGCGTATGACGGAACGCCTCAGAGCCAATTTGATCGGTAAGGATATGCAGACCAACCCCCCCGCTCAGGGCGTCAAAATGCTGGTCAAAACCGGCGCTGTAGGTGACGAAAGAAGCGTTAAGGGCCGGCCATTGATTTCGAAAATTAAAAGTTAGCCTTGGATCCGAGGCATTGCCGGCCATGGCAGGGTTCAAATAAAGCGGATTCGCATAAAATTGAGAAAAGACAACATCTTGGGCATTGAGTGGAGTCGATGACCATTGAATAGCATTTAAAATAAGCAATAAAAGGGCAAATACTTTAGAAAAGCGGGATCTCAAGATGCTAAGTTGGACTTCGAAAATCATTTTCATAGAATAGTCGGAGCGTAAATTTCACACCAAAAGCAGTCAAATCCAAAGTTTTTTGACGAAACCTGAAAGAACCTGAAAGAAAAATATCAAATTAGGCGTTTATAAATAGATTTTGAAGTCCGATTAATGACATAGTCCAGAGCAACTCAGTTTCACAAACTTACATTCTCATTTTCAAGCTTGCCTTTAAATCATTTATTTTGTCCCCTATCATGGCTATTTATGGACTTTATGGCTATTTATGGACTATACCCGTCCTTGTTCGACCAATTTTGTGATGAAAATTAACCATGCGATGATGCGATGGGTCTTGGCCTTCTTGCTTTCTATCGGTAGTATTGAACTTAAAGCCAATCCATTGAAGTCCGGAGATTGGTTTCAAATGCAGTTTGCTGGGGAGGGCATTTACAAAATAACTCCTCAATGGTTTCAAAGCATGGGGCTTAATCCCGGACGAGTGCACACGGGTCGCTTGGTGGTTTTTGGAGGAGGAAGAGGTCCGCTGCCGGAGGCAAACTGGGCAGAGCGTCCTATGGGTCTAGTGCAGTACCCCATTCAATTTCATGGGGACCAAGACGGAATATTTGAAGCCAATGAGTTCTTCTTGGTTTATATCCCGGGTTCAGAAAGCCTGCAGCAGCCCATTGGAGAGGGGGGGTTGACCAAGTTTCCTAACCCATACGAGCAAGTGAC
>VHAW01000131.1 GCA_016872225.1 Sphingomonadales bacterium
GGTGAGGATGATCCCCAAGACTTTTATCGCGTGGAGAGGGTTCCGGGGGTTTTTGGGGAACTGACCTTGGATCGTTCTCGACAGCAATGGGTTATCGGTGTACGATGGGATTATCATAACCTGTTTGGGGGGCAATTCAGTCCCAGGCTGCATTGGAAATATGATGTTACGGAACGGAATCACCTACGGTTGGGTCTCGGAAGGGGTTTTCGAGTGGCTTCGGTTTGGGCGGAGAATCAGGGGGCCTTTGTGAGTTCCAGGGCCTTGCGTCGAGCGCCTACCATGGATGAACCCACGAATGACCAAGAAAATTCGGCTTATGGGTTGAACGAGGAATCCTCGTGGTACGCCGGATTGCATTTTCGTCATGATTTTCGATTTAATTATCGCAATGCGAGCATAGGTTTTGATTTGAATCACAATGAGTTTACCGGGCAAGTCCTGGCGGATTACGATTTGAATCCCAAAGCCTTGTGGCTGTATAATCTCACCGGTCGCTCGTATACCCGTAGCGCTCAATGGGAACTTTACTTGCAGCCCTTTAAGTGTCAAGAGTTCCGGTTGGCCTATCGGATACAGGATGTCCAAAGCGATTATATGGAATCAGACAACTCAGGGAATCCTGCCGGTAGCGGGAGCCTAAGACGCCTTCAACGTCCAATGGTCCCTTCGCAAAGGGTTATGGTCAATTGGTCTTACCGAACCAAGAAAAGGTGGGAGTGGGATGCTACTGTGCAGGTTTTTGGGCCCAAAAGAATTCCCAGCACCTTGCCCAACCCCCAAGCCTTGCAAATGCCCGAGAACTCCCCATGGTATGCCGTGGTCTTTGGGCAGGTTACACGCAATTTCAAGAGGGTTTCGGTGTACCTCGGTGTTGAAAATTTGGGGGACTATAGGCAACGGAAATTAATTCTTTCTGCCGATAAGCCCTTTGCTCCCGAATTTGATGCATCTTTGGTTTGGGGGCCGGCGATTGAACGCATGGTCTACGCAGGTTTTCGGTATAGGTTTGTAGCAAATGAATAAGCCTTCTTAGCTCAGCTGGTAGAGCAACTCATTCGTAATGAGTAGGTCGCAGGTTCGAATCCCGTAGAAGGCTCTGGAGATTTTCCAAAGAGGTGGGCAGGCTTACGCCGTCAGGGTCAAGCTTCAATTCAAATTTTGCATGAGCAAGATCACCGAAAAAAGAGAGGCGATGCGATGCTCGAGCCTGGGATCCAAATCCTTGGAGATGCAGACTTCGCCTCGGTTGATCACGGTTATTTGGGCAATTGTTTTTCGGTTTTGGACCAAGCGGTAGCCCAAGCCTCCCGCCAAGGGGAATTCGCGCCCGCCTTCCAAGGCATCGTGCCGGAAAATCTCAAGAAGTGGCTCACCGGGAATCTCCATGTGGCCGCAGCGTTCGATGGATGACCAGGGATTATCGGTGGGGTACAAGGCAAAAATTACCGGACTTTCTGGACCTGAATGGATTTCTCCTGTCAATAAATTACGGTAGGAGAGCGGTAAAGCTATTCGGCCATTCCATAGCGGCAAATCTCTTTGCTTCATGCGTGCCGTGGTTTGAATGGTATCGAAGGTACCGGTTCCCGGATGAGCCAGAATAATTTTCATGCGTTGGGAGGCGCCACGGGTTCGAATCCAGACGGACCATTGGTAGGATCGGAGGACCCCACGACGTATGTAGGTTGTGGCATAGGTACCAAAGGCCAAACGAGGACGCCACGTGAAACTCAGGCGACCTTGAACAGGGTAGCAATCGGCCTGTTCCCTAAGGTCTTGATGCAGCAGGAGGCGAGGGCTGGTGCAACTTTCCATGGTTACCAAGATAACCATCGCGAAAAAGGGGAATTTTAAGTCAAACATTTTGAATTTCCTATGCGCTGTAAAAATACTTTAGGCGAAGATCCTGCCACCAAAGTACCTTTATCCCTATGATTTTAAAACCAATTAACAATCTAAAGTTCTAAATCCATGAACCCCGACGAATCCACTAGAAAATGCCCTGTCATGCACGGTGCCAACACCCAATCAGTCCACAGCGTGACCGCTTGGTGGCCCAAATCCCTCAACCTGGACATTTTGCATCAGCACGACACCAAGGTCAACCCCAACGGTGAAGGTTTTGATTACCGAAAAGCCTTCGAATCGCTGGACTTCGAAGCCCTTAAGGCAGACCTTCAAGGGTTGATGACCGATAGTCAATCCTGGTGGCCCGCCGATTGGGGGCATTATGGAGGACTCATGATCCGAATGGCTTGGCATGCGGCCGGTACTTACCGCACTTCGGACGGCAGGGGTGGGAGTAATACAGGTAATTTGCGATTTGCACCGCTCAATTCCTGGCCTGATAACACCAATTTGGACAAAGCGCGCCGCTTGCTGTGGCCCATCAAGAAAAAGTACGGTAACAAAATTTCCTGGGCGGATTTAATGATTTTGGCGGGGAACATGGCGTACGAATCCATGGGTTTCAAGACCTTTGGTTTTGCGGGTGGTCGCGAGGATATTTGGCATCCCGAAAAGGATGTGTATTGGGGAAGCGAAAAGGAGTGGTTATCGAAGGACCGTTACAGCAACCCCAGTGATAGCAATTCCTTGGCGAATCCGCTGGCCGCCGTCCAAATGGGTCTCATTTACGTGAACCCTGAAGGGGTGGACGGTCAGCCCGATCCGTTGCGTACGGCCCAGGATGTGCGCACCACCTTTGAACGGATGGCCATGAATGACGAAGAGACCGTGGCGCTAGCGGCCGGTGGACATACCGTGGGCAAAGCCCACGGTAACGGTAACCCAACGGCCCTGGGACCCAACCCCGAAGGTGAGGACCTGCATACCCAGGGTTTTGGGTGGATGAATCCAGGGGGCAAGGGCCACGGGGCCGACGCTGTCACCAGCGGCCTCGAAGGGGCCTGGACGACGACCCCCGATCGTTGGAACAGAACTTATTTTCATCTGTTGTTAAATTACGAGTGGGAGCTGCGCAAAAGTCCCGCAGGAGCCTGGCAATGGGAACCCATCAACATCCGCCAAGAAGATAGGCCGGTGGATGCACACGATCCGTCTATACGCCGCAACCCTATTATGACCGATGCGGACATGGCCATGAAATTGGATCCCGAATACCGTAAAATTTCAGAGCGCTTTCACCAAGATCCGGCATATTTCGAGGAAGTCTTTGCCAAGGCGTGGTTCAAACTAACTCACCGGGATTTGGGTCCACGCTCACGTTACCTGGGGCCCGATGCCCCCAAGGTGGATCTTCTTTGGCAGGACCCCATTCCTGCGGCTCCTGTGGTTATGAACGAATCCCAAATCAAGGTCCTCAAAAACACCCTGCTCAACAGTGGATTAAGTCCCAGCGATTTGATTTGCACGGCCTGGGACAGTGCTCGTACGTTTAGGGGTTCGGATTACCGTGGAGGTGCCAACGGTGCTCGAATTCGTCTCGCTCCCCAGAAAGACTGGGCCGGTAACGAACCCGAGCGCTTAGCCCGTGTTTTGGCGGCTCTTGAACAAATTCAGGCCTCCTGCGGTCATCCGGTTTCCCTGGCCGATTTAATCGTGTTGGGTGGTTCGGCTGCTGTTGAAGCCGCTGCCCATGCAGCCGGTTTCCATACGGAGGTACCCTTCCATCCGGGACGAGCAGATGCCGCCGCCGAATGGACCGATGCCGATTCCTTTGCGGTCCTTGAACCGTTGCATGATGGTTACCGCAATTGGCTCAAGGAACATTACGACGCCCAACCCGAAGAACTCTTTTTGGACCGAACCCAATTGATGGGGTTGACAGCACCGGAAATGACCGCTCTGCTCGGAGGTATGCGAGTTTTGGGAACCAACCATGGGGGCAAGGCGCACGGGGTTTTAACCGACCGCATCGGCGTTCTGAGCAACGACTTCTTTGTTAACCTGACCGACATGCGTTACCGGTGGGAGCCCAACGGACGCAATTCTTACAATATGGTGGACCGGAGCAATGGGAAGACTCGTTGGACCGCAACCCGGGTTGACTTGGTCTTTGGGTCCAATTCCATTTTGAGGGGCTATACGGAGTTCTATGCTCAAGACGATAACCACGAACAATTTGTTCGGGATTTCATCAAGGCCTGGGTCAAGGTCATGACCGCGGATCGCTACGATTTGCGATAGCCAGGTTTATCTGTCCTCGCCGCTAGGAACTTGAACGCCTGTCAATATCATTTTGGAGTAGCGGTTCATTGATTGCATTCCCTTCACGAAGATCAGACTCAAAATCAATTGTTGCAACAACAAAGAGATCATCCGCAGACCAACGCGTTAGGGAATTTGACCTTGAGGTTACCCGCCCGTTTGGTTCGATACCTGGGCGAAAAAGCCGGTTGGGATGACCACAA
>VHAW01000132.1 GCA_016872225.1 Sphingomonadales bacterium
TACTCAAGTACCGTGGCCAGACCACATCCCTTGTTCGTTTCTTTCCTCAACGCCTCTCTCCTCAATCGATCAAATCGTGTCCAAAAATTCTCCGCTTGACCGCAATACCCTTACGGGATTATTCTTGATGGGCCTCATTTTGGTTCTCTACTCGTTGTGGTTTCCCCAAAACTCCCCTCCTGTTCAAGATCCCACTACCAATGAAGCCGGAAAGGATTCAACTCCTTTGAGCAGCGACTCATCCAGGCAAGCTACGCTTCAAGAAAATACTACAAACCAAAATGTTACCGGAGAGATCAACCCAATTGCCCCGCTAGACACGGCAACCTTAAAAAGTCCATTTGCTAAGCATCTTCAAGGCTTGGATACTACCTACACCCTTCGCAATCAAAACCTGGAACTTACCTTCACCTCCAAAGGTGGCTCCCTTCAACAAGCAAAAGTTCTGGGATATAATACCTACGGCGGAGACTCCCTCAAACTTTTTGAAGGCAACACCCAAAAGATGTCCTACGCCATGATCACGGGCGAGAAGGTGTGGAACAGTTCGCAATTGTATTTCCAAACTGTGCCGTCCAACGATTCTCAAGCCTTAACCTTTCAACTTGATTTAGGCCAGAATCGTCAGATTATTCATCGGTTTCGTTTGGACAGTGCAGGCTACAGAATGAAATTCAGCGTTCAGTTCGTGAATATGGGGACCCTAATTCGCAACGACTACACCACCATGGAATGGGGTTGCATTACTCCGACCCAAGAAAGGGATATCAACGAAGAGCGCCGTTTGATGGAGGTCTATTACCGTTTCAACGGGGAGGATCCCGACTATATGAGCATAAGCTCACCCAACGAGGAAGACCTGAACAACAACCTTGAATGGATTTCCTTTCGACAGAAATTTTTCTGTGCAGTTCTCGGAGCCGATCAACACTTTGACCGGGCACAAATCAAAGGCGAGGCTGCAACAGGACCTGGACAGACAGGACAGTATAATGCAGAACTGATATTGGATCATCGGGCGAATGCTTCCAAACCCTTTGGAATGTGGATGTACTTGGGCCCCAATCATTTCCAAACACTCAAAGCACAACAATGCGGTCTCGAAAAACAAATCCCACTGGGTTGGGGTATTTTTGGTTGGGTTAATCGATTCATTGTTATTCCCGTTTTTAATTGGCTAGACTCCTTTAACTGGAATTATGGATTCATCATTCTTATCCTTACCCTCATTATCAAAATTATTTTGTTCCCGCTCACCTACAAATCACTGATCAGCGGAGCTAAAATGAAAGTGCTCAAACCTGAAATCGATCAGCTCAAAGAGAAATTTGAGAAGGACACCACCCGCATGCAAAGCGAACAGATGAAATTGTTCCAAAAAGCTGGGGTCAATCCCTTGGGAGGATGTTTACCGATGCTTATGCAGCTGCCTATCCTCATCGCCTTGTTCAATTTCTTTCCTGCATCCATTGAGCTTCGGCAACAGGCCTTTTTATGGGCCGATGACCTCTCCTCTTACGATTCCATTGCCGATTTGCCTTTCTCCATACCCTTCTACGGGGCTCATGTGAGTCTCTTTACCCTTTTGATGACCGCCTCTACCCTGCTTTATACCCGGATTTCCAACCAAATGAGTGGTGTCACCGGTCAAATGAAAGTCATGGGGTATGTGATGCCATTAATGTTCATTCCGGTACTCAATTCTTACTCCGCTGCCCTCTCTTACTATTATTTCTTGGCCAATATGGTATCCTTTGGTCAGCAATGGATGGTACGGCGCTTTTTCATCAACGAAGATACATTGTTACGGCAAATCGAAGAGAACAAAAAGAAGCCCGTCAAGAAATCATCCTTTCAACAAAAGATGGAAAATTTTGCGCGCAAAGCGAGAGAAAGTCGCAATGCAACCCCAAACCGTAAATCGAAATCGTAGCCGTTGTTGCGCCTCGGATTTGATGCCAAAAGAGCTTTTCATAACCGTACCGGTTTGGGCAATTATGCCCGCACTTTCCTAAGCAATCTGGTGCAATTTTTCCCGGAGAACGAATACCATTTATTTACCCCCGCCTCTGGATATCCCGCAAGCAATCTGTTTTTGGAAAATGCCCTTTCAGCCTCTTCGTTCCATCTTCACCAAGATAAGACTACGTTAGCCTCTTGGAATCGAAGCTTTCGTATGCGTGGTCCATTGTTGGCGAACCAAATTCAGCTTTACCATGGTCTTAGCAACGAAGTCCCCATGGACCTTAAGCGTCTCCAAGGCAGGGTCCGATCAGTTGTTACCGTTCATGACCTTATTTTCATGGAACTACCCGACACCTACCCGCTAGTAGACCGTTGGATTTACCAATTCAAAACTCGTCATACCCTTGCCATAGCGGACTGCATCGTCGCCATCAGCGAGTCAACGCGTCATCAACTGCTCCGCTATTATCCGGAACACGCCCACAAAATCAAGGTCATCTTGCAGCCTTGTTCCCCCCATTTTTACGAAGAATCCGTGAACGCATCGGTGCATCCCTTGGGCAAACAGGCATATTGGTTATCGGTAGGAACAGTCGAAAAACGCAAAAACCTGGAAGCCGTCTTACACGCCCTGCACCAAACAAAACCTTCGGAGCGTCTGCCCTTGGTAGTAATCGGGAATACGGACAGCCCCTATGCCGCCCATTGCATGAGCCTCGCCGCACAACGGGGCTTACAGGTTCATTGGAATCCCCACAAGCCTCCTTTGGGGGAACCTGACCTCAAGATTTGGTACCGCCATGCCGTTGGATTGGTGTACCCATCGCATCTTGAAGGATTCGGGCTTCCGGTTGCCGAAGCCCTTCTAAGCCGTTGCCCGGTGATCACTTTGCGGAATAGCGCTATGGCCGAAATTTGTGGACCGCATAGTCTTTTGGTGGATTCTGCCCTGGATGAGGAACTTCAAAGCGCCATGTCGACCCTCCAAAGGGATTCAACCTTAAGAGCTCAATTGCAAAGAGACGGGTTTCACCGGGTCAAAACCTTGCTCGACCCCGAAAAGCTAACTACCCAATGGATAGACTTTTATCGTGATCTCATAGGCCATGGAAACCCTAAGACCCTATAAAAGAAGGCTATACTTTGGAATCACTTTTAACATCGCCATTCCAAAAATTAGTTTAATTTTGTCATAATGGGATTTAAGCAACTTATTCCGGTAGCTTGGAGCATGATTGGACTTTTGGCCTCTTGCGTCCATGAATCCTTGGCTCCACCTGATCTAAGACCTGACTATGTCAGTTCCCCTTGCTCCCCGGACAGTTCCTATTTCGTGCGCGATGTCTTGCCGATTTTACAAAGCAATTGTGCGATGAATGGCTGCCACGACGCTCAGACCCGGGCCAAGAGCGTTCGCTTGGACCATTACCGAGCTGTTATGGAAACGGGCGAGGTTAAGCCTGGAAGGCCTAATGATAGCAAAATCTACGCGGTATGCTTGGAAAACAACGGCTACAAACGTATGCCTCCGCTTCCTCTTTCCGTCTTGGATTCTACACAAAAAAGTCACCTTCATCGGTGGATTCTTCAAGGCGCTCGTAACAACCATTGTTCAAATCCTTAACCTTTTCATTTACCCTTTAATTTCATGTCATGGCCACCAAAAGAAACTATTGGATTGGTATTCCGCTGTTGCTAGCAGGCGCTACTTGGTTTGGAGTTCACCTTTGGAACAAAGCCCCTGAGTCTTTAATCCATACGGATCCCAACCATGTTCTTGAGGCTCAACAATTGTTACGTAAATTTCAAAACAATACCGCCCAATCCAATCAATTGTATATCAACCAAATCATTCAGGTTTCCGGAACTTGCCTCAAAGTTGAATCCGAAGGAGATTCCCTTTATTACGTGTACATAGGCGGCCAAGGAAATGGGGATATCCAATGCCAACTCGAATCCATTGACGGCCCTCTTCCCAAAAAGGGTGATCCCATCCAATGCAAAGGCGTTTGTAACGCCTATGACAAAGACGCCGATGGGGTGATGATGACTCGTTGCGTCTTGACCCCTTAACCTTTGTCTTGGCCCCTTTCATAGGAGAAATCCTTGCAAGCGGCGAAAGGCCGCTTCCACCAAACCGCTGTTTCGAATTAAATCTTTCCATAAATTTTTCATAGCTCTCCATACCGCTTCCACCAAACCGCTGTTTCGAAATAAATCTTTCCATAAATTTTTCATTGCTCTCCATACGTTAATGACAACTTTCTCCGTTCAAAGAATTGTTTCTTTCTATTTATTCATCCCTTATGAATTCCAGATTTAATCTTCATCGACCATTTTTTATCAACGCTCATCCATTCTCCATCTTTTTAT
>VHAW01000133.1 GCA_016872225.1 Sphingomonadales bacterium
CGCCAGGGAAAAACCGCGTGTGGTCAATTGGGTACTTTCTCCTGTGGTGGAAAACAACGGGGCTGAGGTTAAGAAAGAGGATCGAGCAGTATCCCCGTTGCTGATCCGGAGCTCATAGGCCTCAGGAAAAGTAGCATTTCCCAAGCTTTGAGCTTCGTAGATCATGTAATAGTTGCCGCTGGCGGGGATCGAAACCGTGGGGGAGATCAACCATCGATCCACAATACCTACAGGATTGGTCCAGGAGATGCTCACTGCGGATCTACCCAGGTTGTTAAACACTGTTGGAAAAGTCCAAGCGTTCGTGCTATTCCCGGTCAAGGAAGAAACATTGGAATTGCCAGGTCTTCCGTCCATGTTTACCAAGACCCAACCTGTGGGTAAGGCAGTGGTTGACGCGACGGTATTAAAGTCTTCGCTGAACACCGTCTGGGCTGTGGAAGCACCATAAAAGGCGGCCCATAGAGCCATTGAAACAAGTAGTTTTTTGAACATAGTGGATTTTTTTACAAGTTTAGTTCACAAATACTTTTTTGCGGTAACTAAGACGGAATTAGGTCTTGTTTTGGTCTTTGAATATTTAGGAACTGACATTTTGTCGCATTTGGCCGTATTTTTGCATAAAATTGACTTAAACCTCGAATCAGCCCTTTTTTCGGGGAATTGCATACTTTTTACCTTGTACCCTAGACCATGAGCGGCCAATTTTCCGGAATTCTAAAGGGGGGTCTCCCCCAAACTGACAAGTTCCTCTATATGGAGAGCTACGGTTGCCAAATGAATTTCTCGGACAGCGAAATCGTGGCCTCGGTCATGGCGGATTTGGGATACGGGGTCACGGATGAATTGGCGCGAGCGGATGTGGTGATGATTAATACCTGTTCTATTCGTGAAAACGCTGAACAGAAGGTTCGAGCTCGCCTTCAGCATTTTCGGTCCATGAAGCGCCATAAGCCCTCCATGATTATCGGGGTCTTGGGATGTATGGCCGAGAGGTTGAAGAGCAAGTTATTGGAGCAAGAGCAGCTGGTGGACCTGGTGGTGGGACCGGACGCGTACAAGGATTTGCCGGGCTTGCTGGAACAGGTTCAAGGAGGTCAGCAGGCCGTGAATGTCTTGCTTTCCAGAGAAGAGACTTACGCCGAAATTGCACCGGTTCGCCTAGGCTCCAACGGGGTGACCGCCTTTGTGACCATTATGCGGGGTTGCGATAATATGTGCTCTTTCTGTGTTGTGCCCTTTACCCGTGGCAGGGAGCGTAGCCGTGACCCTCACAGTATTTACAAGGAATGTCAAGAACTATGGTCGCAAGGCTACAAAGAGGTCACTCTCCTAGGTCAAAATGTGGATTCCTACCGTTGGCAGGTTCCGAAGGCTTCTGCGGGCAAGGATGCCGGCTTGACCTATTGGTTTGCAGATTTGCTTGCTTACATTGCGAGTATATCGCCTGACCTGAGAGTTCGATTCTCAACATCCCATCCCAAGGATATCACGGACGAGGTATTGCATACTATGGCACGCCATAATAATCTGTGCAAGAATATCCATTTGCCGGTCCAATCAGGGAGTTCCAAGGTGTTGGCGCGCATGAACCGGACTTACGATCGCCCTTGGTATCTTCAACGGGTAGAGGCGATTCGAAGAATACTCCCCGATTGTGCAATTACCACCGATATTATTGTTGGGTTCTGCGGGGAAACTGAAGAAGATCACCGCGAAACATTATCCCTGATGGAGATGGTTCGTTTTGATTCGGCTTACATGTTTGCCTACTCCGAGCGACCTGGAACCCTTGCGGCGCGTAAGTACCCTGATGATGTTTCTGAGGAAATCAAGAAACGTAGGTTGGCCGAGGTCATGGCCTTGCAGGATCAACATTCGAGTGAGCGTAACCAAGAAGAGGAAGGTCAAGCGCATCAAGTTCTGATTGAAGGCAAATCTCGACGATCTGACCAGGATTGGTGTGGTAGGAATTCGCGCAATAAAATGGTGGTCTTTCCGGGCCATGCAAACGCATCCAAAGATGAACTAATTGCCGGGATTAAAATGCTCCCTGGAACTTACGTGGACGTTGTGGTTCATTGCTCAACCAAAGCCACTCTTCTCGGTCAAGTATCTAAATTTGAGGAGGTTCATATATGATTAATTCCTTGGCGAACGATACGGATCGCCTTGAGCGAGAGCGGCATTACCATAACAATGCCTTTGCCCAGGACCTACGAAAATCAGTTGACAAATTTTATGAGACCATCGAAAGTAGCCGCCACGCCCATTGGCATGCTTTGATGCCCATGGCTAAAGGGTGTAAGGTCTTGGAATATGGATGCGGTCCTGGTTCAGCGGCTTTTGATTTGGCTCGGCTTGGTGCCCATGTGGTGGGTATTGATATTTCCGATGTGGCCATTGCCCAGTCCACGGCTAAAGCCAGGACCGAAAACCTGGAAATTGACTTTCGACGAATGAACGCTGAATGCCTTGATTTTGAAGATAATACTTTTGACCTTATTGTGGGTTCCGCTATCCTTCATCATTTGGATTTGGACAAAGCTTACAGGGAATTGCATCGTTGCCTAAAACCCGGTGGTAAGGCTGTTTTCATCGAACCTACCGGTCACAATCCTTTGCTGAATTGGTACCGAAAATTGACTCCTAAGCTGAGGACTGTGGACGAAAAGCCTATGCGGCACAAAGACTTCCGTAAAGCATCGGATTATTTCAGCAATGTCCAAATAAGTTATTATAATTTGTTCACCACGGCTGCCGTTCTTTTTCGAAAACGTTCTTATTTCAAAGCCTTGTTGGCCGCGTTGGATCGATTCGATCGCTGGACATTCCGATGGATTCCCGGTCTCAAATATTGGGGCTGGATGGCGGTCATGATTTTGAATAAAAACCGCTCATAAGCGTTATCAATCAGGATTTTGAATTAATCACATGGAGTTACAAGCTCTCAAACAACGGTTCGGCATCATTGGGAATGCGCCCTCCCTCAACCATGCCTTGCGCATCGCGGGACAGGTGGCTGCCACGGATGTTTCTGTCTTGATCTTAGGAGAATCCGGGGTAGGTAAAGAAGTTTTTTCCAAGATTCTTCACCAATTATCCAAGCGAAAGCATAACAAGTTTATCGCGGTCAACTGCGGTGCCATCCCGGAGGGAACCATTGACTCAGAGCTTTTTGGCCACGAAAAGGGTTCATTCACCGGAGCACACGAATCCAGGCAAGGTTATTTTGAAACCGTCAATGGGGGAACCATTTTTTTGGATGAGGTGGCTGAAATGCCTTTGGGAACCCAGGCCAGGTTATTGCGGGTTTTGGAGTCCGGAGAGTTTATTAAAGTAGGGTCTTCCAAGGCCCTCTCTACCGATGTACGGCTGGTGGCCGCCACCAATGTGTCTTTGCTTAAACAAATTGAAAAGGGTAAGTTCAGGGAAGACTTGTATTATAGAATGAACACGGTGGCCATACAGATTCCATCATTAAGGGAGCGAAAAGAAGATATACCCCTGCTTTTCAGGAAGTTCGCCGCGGATTTTTCAGAGCGTTATCATTCGCAACCCGTGCAGTTGGATCAAAGCGCCTTGGAATGTTTGGTGGATCAACCCTGGCCAGGCAATATTCGACAACTCAAGAATGTAGCGGAACAAATCTGTGTCTTAGCGCCTACTCGGATGCTCAGGGGTGAAGAAATTCTCCCTTATTTGCCCGTTCGCGAAGCATCTGGTAATTTGTTGCCTGTATTGTTAGAAGGGATGGGAGGATCGTCCGAGGAATGGTCTGAAAGAGATTTGTTATACAAAGTACTCTTCGATCTAAAGAAAGATATGGTGGAGATGAAGCGGGTCATGGGTCAGATCATGGAGGGCGAAGTTCCGCTTAGAGAAAGCGATGAGTCCATGGGATCAAAGATCTCTCCAATCATCAATTCCTTTACTGTTACAACTCCTATTTCCCGTTACGATGAGCATGCGGAACTGGTGGATATTGAGGAAAATTTATCCTTGATGGAAGTGGAAAAGCGTTTGATAGACAAGGCTATACGAAAGTTTGCCGGGAAGCGAAGGCAAGCAGCAGCCGAATTGGGAATATCGGAGCGAACCCTGTACCGCAAAATCAAAGAGTATGGACTTGAAGAGGAATAACCGAGGTGGGGTTAACCTTGGGTTAGCATCTTTCATGATGCTTCTTCTGCTGATGGGTGGAGCAAGCAGTTGCGGGGTTTATTCCTTTAGCGGTGCATCGGTTCCTCCGGAGGTCAAAACCTTGCATATTGCCCAAATGCGTAACAATGCATCGCTGGTGA
>VHAW01000134.1 GCA_016872225.1 Sphingomonadales bacterium
CGGCGTCCACATAAATTTTCTTGAACATCCCCCGGTAACCGAACTCCACCGTCCGCACCTGTTCGGGTTGTATGGGCTTGATATCAAAATACTTAAGTTTTTCAGTTGTTGGGGTTACTGCCAAGTAGTCAAGGAAAGAATTTAGCGTTATTAGAGAATCAAAGCCTGACACATTTCCAATCAAAATGGCAGGACCCACGTTGTAGTACAGGTACTGGTCCGCCAAGGTAGGGTTCCGTAGCGCTGACGACATTGACAAACGCCATACGTGCTTTTGGTTGGGGGTCAAGACCAAAGACACTGCCGGAGAATACACCCTTTTGAAATTCACATTCTTGTCGGTACGGAAGGTCGCGTTGATTTTGAGGTCACCGAGTAAGCGATTTCCTAACATCAATTTATTGATCTTGTACTCAATTCCTCCGTACAGGCCGTATTCAGAATTAATGATCGGTGGCGCTTGAGTAATCGAAAGGGTGTCTTTTTTAGAATGATTGGTTTGAAAAATATTTGTATCTCCAACAATTATTACTGTATCATAACTAGTCCATGTTGTATCTTTGATTTCATAATTTAATTTTATAGTATCACTAAATATTGTGCCTCGGCTGTCCGGCCGGTATAGGCGGAAACTGCCGCCTATAACAATTTCA
This sequence comes from Sphingomonadales bacterium, assembly GCA_016872225.1. Taxonomy (GTDB): domain Bacteria; phylum Bacteroidota; class Bacteroidia; order UBA7662; family UBA7662; genus SYHX01. The sequence continues at coordinate 654 of VHAW01000134.1, forward strand.
ACATACTGTATTGGTTGTAGCCGAGATGGGGTAGGTAAAGGCGATTTATATCCTACAATAGCGCGCTTAGAATTAACCGGATATTTCCAACTTTTTGGTGTAAGCTTGAAGCGCTTCTCGCCTTGCAGATGGTAGAGCGCCGATTTGTCGTAAAACAAGGTACCGCCCCGGCCCTTGTTGGGTAGGGTCGTGGTGATCACGTTGAACAGTGAATCAAAAGCAGGAGAGCCTGGCAACGCAAAAGGCAAGGGATTTGGGTCCCGATTATTCCCGGTCTGATAACCGTTGTTTATCTTGTAGCGCACCTGGTTATGCCAACGCGCCAAAGCCTCCGCTGCACCCGGTGCATTCAAGAAAAAATTCAAGCTATCACTCAGCGCCGTTGGTATCCCTGAAAAGGAACCCCGGTAGGGCCGCCAATGGTCGGGTAACAAACCTGGCTTGCCCGGGACTTCATTAATCGATTCGGTTGGTCCGAGGTGGACAGTTCTGGGTAAAAAACCCGGCTTGCCCGGGACTCCATAAATCGAATCCAGAATCGAAGTCTGCCAAACCGATGCGTAGGATTTGTTCCAGAAATCTAGGGTATGAAAGGTTTCCTTCATCCTCTTGGCCGTGGCCACTGCATCGTACGAATCCCCGGCATCTTCGTTGGTCGCGTAGGCCCGGATAAACCAATCGTCCTCTTTGCGCAATTCCAAACGGTTCTGGAAGAAGAGGATGTTCTTGAGCCTGAAGCGGTTCTCGCCCTGGTACACCGTAGTCCCCGTTCCAAAATTGGATGAAGCAATGAATTCTACCTTGGGCTTGAGCATATAATGAAATGCCGTGTTCAACTTGAGGTTCTTGATATCGTAATCCACCAAATCCGATTCCCGGTAACCCGATGGATAAAAAATTCCCAGGCCCGGTAATTGGAGCGCCTCACCGCGGGTATCATTAAAACGCCCCTCGTCTTCGTCCCCGTACACGTTCACTGCATCGTAACCGCCGGGGGCTCCTTGGGGGTTTTGGGAGGTCGTGGAAGGACCGTAATTTTCTGCCCTCCAATCATTAGCCTTGAGGTAAAACATGTTAAACTTCCAGCCCATTTTGTCATTGCCTTTGCGGTCCTTGTTGGCCCAGGCGTAGCGGATGGCTGTTTCGGTTAGCGCCCTTTCGCCTGCCTTGATGCTCGCATTGATCCCCTGATGCTGGAAAGGGGAACGCGTGCTCATGTTAATTACCCCGTTGAAGGCATTCGGTCCAAAAAAAGCCGACGAAGCCCCCACCACCAAATCCACCTTTTGGATATCCAATTCCGAGACCCCAAGGAAATTCCCTAACGAAAAATTCAAACCGGGCGCTTGGTTATCCACCCCATCAATCAATTGCAACGAACGGACCGGGGACGTTGAATTAAAACCCCGCGTATTGATGATCACGAAACCCAGCGAAGCCGTGGTCAAATCCACCCCCTTCATCGTGCCCAGGCCCTGATAAAAAGAAGGCGAAGGCGTTTCCTTGACCGCGAGGATATCCATCGCCTCCACGGTCAGCGCCGATTCCTTTTGCTTATCGGAAATTCTGGAGTCTACAATTTCCACACCCTGCAGGTCCAAGGCGCTTTCTTCGAGTTTGATAACCACAGGTTTGCCGCCGGCAACTCCATTAGTGTTAACGGTGTTAAAACCAATGTATGACACTACCAGCGGATAGGATTGTCCGTTGACCAAATTGCCTTCAATTACAAATTTTCCGTCAAGATTGGTGGTTGCGCCTTGGGTGGTGCCGCGAATGACGACCGAAGCTCCCACCAACGGCTGTCTGCTACGGGCATCCTGAATTTCTCCACGGATCTGCGGCGTGCCGCTCTCGGATTGTGCCTCACTTTGACCCCCGGCCAATGTGAACAAGATGGAAAGCAAGATGGCTGAGGCCGATCCATGAGCCAAGTCCGTGAGGGAGTTCAATACAACTGGAAGGCGAAACCATGGAGAATGTAAAAGCATATGGATTGTTTGGGTTCCCAATATTAGCTTAAAATTACCCAATACGGGCCTTAATTTCGTCTGTGCGTTCTCGACTACTCCTGTTAGGGGCAACGCTAGCATGGTGCTGGTTGCTCTACAAGCCTTGGGAAGGGCTTCCCCCGGTTCATCGTTTTTTCCATTGGTCTTCGTCGCCGTTACGAATCACCGGTGTGGAAAATGCAGACCGCGAAGTCGAAGGCCCCTATGCCGATCTCCGTATAGGTCTCGATAGCCTAGGGGTTCCGCATATTTTTGGGGAGAGTCCGGAGGCTGTGGCCTACGGTGTGGGCTGGATGCATGCCCGCGATCGTCTCTTTCAAATGGAGTTGATGAGCCGCGTGGTCAAAGGGCGAATCAGCGAAGTGGTTGGAGCGGTCGCTTTGGAAAGCGATATGTTCTGGCGCAAATTAGAATTTGAACGCAAAGCCCCGCAATGGTGGAACCAATATGCTGCAGATGAGCCTGCTATGGCCGCTGAAATTGCCGCCTACACCCGTGGAATCAACGATTATATCGCCGCGATGGGTCCTGGCGACAAGCCTTTGGAATTTCATTTGCTAGGATTTGAGCCCAGCCCCTGGAGGGAAGAGAATTTGTTTTATCTGCTTCGTTATATGTCCCATATTCTTTCGTACAACGAGGACGACCTTAAGGCTACCGAAATGCAATTTGTTTTGGGCGAGGAATGTTATAATTTCTGGTACCCGACTCGCATCCCCGCTGAATTACGCCATCCCATTTACCCTGAATTTGCGATGGACGAGACGCAATACCGCCGCATGGTCACGGTTCCCGGCCTGGATGCGGAACAACGGGTCGCCGGTAGCTCGAAGGTGTACCAATACCGCAGTCCTGCTCCCCATAGCCCGGTATCTATGGTCCCTACCATGCATCGATTTCCGCGGGCCAAGGTCAAAACCATGGACGATTTTGGGCTTGGAAGCAATAATTGGGCCGTATCCGGCCGTAAAACCCGAAACGGCCGCCCCTACCTCTGCAACGATACTCACCTTAAATTGGCCTTCCCTTCTACATGGTATGAAATCCATAAAGAAGTCGTGGGGGAGAACGGTAGTGAGGGAACATGGAGCCGTGGCTTTGGCGTTGCAGGGTCACCTTTTGTGATTACCGGCTTCAATCGCCATGTGGCCTGGGGCATGACCAACGCCACCTGGGATCTTACCGACTTCTATTTGTTGGAAAGGGACGGAAAGGGACGGTACATGTTGGATGGTCGTTGGGAACCTCTGGATTCCTTTGAAGTTACCATTCGCGTCAAAGGGAAGGATGAGCCGGTCCGCAAGAAGTATTACCGCACTTATTTTGGTCCGGCGGATACTGCCTCTGGAAACCTTTTTGCCTTGCGATGGATCGGCGAACAGGCCGGCAACGAAGGAGCGGCTTTTCATTACCTGGAACGGGCCCGAAATATTGATCAGGCTTTCACGGCCTTGCATCATTTTCGGCAGCCGCCGCAGAA
>VHAW01000135.1 GCA_016872225.1 Sphingomonadales bacterium
CCTTGGTTGCCCAAATCTTGGTAGACTATGCTCGTTTATCTACGGTTTGGCGTTGGGTAGTGAGGCTTTCTTTTGTGCTTGCCGGCTTTTTGGTTTGCTTTGGGTTCTTTGCCTCCGCCATGGGCGTGGGTCGAACGGTGCCTAACGAGGCTATTACCTTGATTTATGCGGGGATGGCAGTCTTGTCGGTGGGTATGGTGGGCCTGGGTTTAGGTTTGTTCCGTTCTGGTTCTTGACCAATACCAAGCCAGCGCTAGACTAATTCCGTACACGCTGAGGTATTCTCTGAAAAAGTTTGCGTTGTTGGGGCCCACCGTGCTTTGGTAGAGGTTCCAGGCCAGGTGCAGCGTTCCTGCCACGCCTAGCAGAAGCAGGACCAAGGGCCCAATGCGGAACCAAAATTTAACGGCCGTGATTTTGTACGATCTCAACCCAAGCAATGGCCAAACGACCAAGAGGGGCAACGCAAAGAGTCTGGCTTCTCGTGCTTTGGCCATAAAGAGGACCATCGCGGAATTGATTAGGAGGCTAACGAGGAACCCTGCCGCCAGGATGCGGTGTTCTCGAAGCAGGGGGCCAAGGAGGACCAAGGGCCAGGCAAGGACTAGAAAGATCCCCACCAAGGTTTCGACAGTGTAATTGGTGTTGCGGAAATTGGCATGCACCCCCAAGGCTGTCAGCACGGTGATTCCCAGGCCAACGCGTTCTTGCTTACTTGCTTGAGGCAGGTACAGCCCGGCCAAAATGGGCAAGAGGAGTAGACCGCTTTCGCGGGTCCACCACGATAGCCCCATCCAAAGTCCGGCCAAGAGAGCGTAAGGAATGTTATGGGTTGGGGACGAGGGCCATGCCCCTGCATCCGTCCTCCATACCGCGGGACGGGGAAGACAGCAACCTGCGGCAAACAACGTCAACATCTGCAGAGGCTCGTCGAAGGTGTACATCGGCGGAACAAAGGCAAAGAAGGTCGGGAAGGAGAACAGGTACAGTGCGGCCGCCATCCAAGCCCCTAGGGGATTTGCTCCCCAACGAAGGCTCAAGGCATAGAGCACAACGGCACTCAGGGCCAACAACAGAGGATTCAGCAGGGCCAAGACCAGGGTTTCGTCCACCGCGGTCCAACGACTGAGCAACGCCACCGTTCCCGAGGTCAGCGGTCTGGCCGCAAAAACGGGCAGACTTCGGTGATAGTCCAGGGTGCTGCGCAAGGCGTCGTAGGTCATCATGCCCTCGAGGCCGGGGGTTCGGTGCATCCACAAAAGCCCCGACATCCAAATCAAGCAAAGAAGAGCAAGAGTGGTAAACCCATTGGGTATTGCAATACCTAGGTTCATAGGGTATTTTACTAACAATTTATTATTTGTAGGGAATTATGAATGTTACTTGTTATATTGCAATTTAAATTAAAAAAATATGAAATATATCGTACCCCTTAGCGAACTTTCCTTGAGGGATTTACCCGAAGTAGGCGGTAAAAATGCGTCTTTGGGTGAAATGATCCAACATTTAAAGCAATTGGGCATCAGGGTGCCAGACGGATACGCCATTACCGTCACCGCTTATGAAGAGTACATAGACTATAATGGCTTTAGGGAACAGATTAGAAGCTTGGTGGAGGGGATAGACCCCGAAAATATAGTGGATTTGCGCAAAAAGGGTAATTTGGTTAGACAACTCATCCGTAACGGCGCTTTTCCGCCACAGATTGAACATGAGATATGTCAAGCTTACAATTCCTTGTCCGAGCAATACGGGCAGGATATGACCGATGTGGCGGTACGCTCCTCTGCTACGGCGGAGGATTTGCCGGACGCGTCCTTTGCCGGGCAGCAAGAAACATTTCTGAATGTCAGGGGCCCACAGTCATTGTTGGACTCGGTGCGGCATTGTTTTGCTTCCCTTTTTACGGATAGAGCGATTGTATACAGGCATCAATTTGGATTTGATCATTTTGCAGTCGGTTTGTCGGTGGGTGTCCAAAAAATGGTGCGTTCCGATTTGGCGGCCTCGGGGGTCGCATTCTCCTTGGATACTGAATCAGGATTCAAAGATGTAGTCGTGATTAACGCATCCTACGGTTTGGGAGAGTTGGTGGTTCAAGGGGCAGTTTCGCCCGATGAGTTTATCCTGTTCAAGCCCTCCTTGTTGCAAGGCTATTCCGCCATTGTGGAGAAAAAGCTGGGCCAGAAAGATCGTAAAATGATTTATGGAGATGACTCAGGTAAGCTTACCAAGATCGTTAACCTTTATCCCGATCAACGAAATCGCTTCAGCATCAGCGATGAGCAGGCCTTGGAAATTGCACGTTGGGTGTGCATCATCGAGAAGTACTATTCGGAACTCAAAGGTCAATGGTGTCCCATGGATGTGGAATGGGCTGTGGACGGTTTGACCGGAGAACTTATGGTGGTTCAGGCAAGACCAGAAACCATACATTCTAATAAGGACAAGGGAACCTTGGTGGAATATAGATTGAATTCGGAGGCAGGGGAGCCCTTGGTGCGTGGTGTTGCGGTAGGAGATGGTTTGGCGACCGGGGAGGTGGCTGTTATGTACGGCTTGGATGGCAGGGATGGCAGCATGGATGCGGCCTCCTTTGTGCCCGGTTCCGTTCTGGTGACTGAAATGACCGATCCCGATTGGGAACCCATCATGAAGAAGGCCTCCGCAATCGTCACCAACAAAGGTGGACGAACTTGTCATGCCGCCATTGTAGCGAGGGAAATGGGATTACCAGCCATCGTGGGCAGTATGGATGCTACAGAAAAACTGGCACCTGGCCAGAAGGTCACTGTGTCTTGCTGTCAAGGGGATACCGGTATGGTATTTCCTGGTTTATTGGATTACACGATCGTGGAAACCCATTTGAACGAATTGCCGCAAGTCAAAACCCCCGTAATGCTTAATGTGGCTTCACCGGATATTGCCTTCAAATTTGCATCGCTGCCCCATGCCGGTGTTGGATTGGCTCGGGAGGAATTTATCATTAATAATTTTATCAAAGTTCACCCTCAAGCTTTGTTGGAACATCATAATTTAGGAGATGCCGCATTATCCAAAGAAATTGCCGTGCTAATGCGTGGGTTTCCTGACGAAGAGACTTATTTCATTAAAAAATTGAGTTATGGAATTGCTCGAATAGCCTGTGCCTTCTACCCACAGAAGGTCATTGTTCGATTATCGGACTTCAAAACCAACGAGTATAAGAATTTGCTTGGAGGTCAGTATTTTGAACCCGAAGAAGAGAATCCCATGATAGGTTGGAGAGGAGCATCGAGGTACTATTCCAAAGACTATCGGGCTGCATTTGGAATGGAAATTAAAGCAATCCGAAGGGTACGCGAAAAAATGGGACTTGGCAATGTCGTGGTCATGATTCCTTTTTGCAGAACGGTGGAAGAGTTGCTCAAGGTTTACGAAGTCATGGCAGAAAACGGTTTGCGTAGAGGTGAAAATGGTTTGGAAATTTATCTAATGGCGGAACTACCTTCCAATATAATGATGGCCGAGGAATTCGCTGTTCATATAGACGGATTTTCAATTGGGTCCAACGACCTGACTCAATTAACGCTGGGTCTTGATCGAGATTCCGCCTTGGTTTCTCATCTTTATGATGAGCGTAATCCAGCAGTCAAACGATCGATCTCCCAGTTAATTAAGGTAGCCAAAAGGACGGGAACCAAAGTCGGTATTTGTGGTCAAGGTCCATCGGATTATCCGGATTTTGCCACCTTCCTGGTCAGGGAAGGTATTGATAGTATTTCTGTAACACCGGATTCATTACTCAAAACGCTCAGGGCCTTGGCTCAAGTGGAGGCGGAATTGGCATCGGAAGCCAATTACTGAAACGTTACCTTGGAAGAGAAGCAATTTCTTTATCTTGGGAGAGAGGCCATTTCGTTAAAGAATCCCAACAAAAAACCCGCTTCCTGAGGAAGCGGGCTGAGCGGTCCGGACGGGACTCGAACCCGCGACCCCATGCGTGACAGGCATGTATTCTAACCAACTGAACTACCGAACCGAGTTAAGCAACGCTTAACGCGACGCAAATATAAGGAATGAGGGCGGATATGATACCTTTGCGGC
>VHAW01000136.1 GCA_016872225.1 Sphingomonadales bacterium
TGTTGGCCACCGTCGAGGCCTTTTGACCTACAGCTACATAAATACAATAAACAGGTTCGCCAGATTCATAAAATTCTTTTTGGTTGATAATGGTGTCAATCACAATCGCAGTCTTACCGGTTTGACGGTCACCAATGACTAACTCACGCTGTCCACGACCCACGGGAATCATAGAGTCAATCGCTTTAATCCCGGTCTGAAGCGACTCATGGACCGGTTGACGAAAAATAACGCCAGGGGCTTTACGCTCAATGGGCATTTCAAAGATTTCGCCTTGCAAGGGACCTTTGCCATCAATAGGTTGTCCCAAGGTATTGACCACACGCCCTAACATACCGTGACCCACCTTGATGGACGCAATGAGACCAGTTCTTTTGGCGGTATCGCCTTCCTTGATGCCCTCGGACCCCCCCAACAATACGGCGCCGACATTGTCTTCTTCCAGGTTCAAAACGACCGCTCTTGTGCCGTTGGAAAACTCGATGAGTTCCCCGGCCTGAACACGGGACAAGCCGTAAAGACGGGCAATTCCGTCCCCTACCTGAAGAACAGTACCGGTCTCTTCAAGTTGGGTTTGCGATTGGTGTCCTGAGAGTTGTTCCCTGAGGATGGCGGAAATTTCGTCCGGTTGTAATTGTGACATATACTAGACTTTGGATAGGTAGGGATTATCGGAAAATTGACGACGAATTTGTTGCAATTCGCTGGCCATAGAAGCATCTACACGGAGATCGCCGCTTTTTAAAACATAACCTCCCAATAATTCGGGATTCTGCTTATATCCAAAGGCCGCTCCTTGCCCGAAAGCCTTCGTAAGCTTAGACTCAAGTTTAGAGCGATTGGATTCATCCAAAACGGAAGCGGTTTGAATTTCTACCCGGACAACTCCTTTTTGATTCTCAAATAAACGTACGAAAGCTTTAGCCATCCCACCCATTTCAGATTCCCTGTGTTTGCGAATCGCGAGATTCAAGAATCCAAGGGTTAAGGCATCAAAGGTCGTTGCGAAAAGCTTCTTAACAATTTGTATTTTAACGTCTGGCTTGATCAGCGGAGAACGAAACAAACGATCCAAATCCTTGCTCCCAGAAATAGCAGCCGAAAGACTCACCATATCCTGGTAAATGCGTTGCTCCTGCCCCCTTTCGGTAGCAAGCCGTAACAAAGAAACGGCATAACGTGTAGCAATTCTGGGATTGTTCATTCGACGATCAGCAGCGTTAATTCTAAAGGGTTTAGACTATGGAAAAGGTATTAGTTGCTAGGAATATGAAGCTCATCCAGTTGTTGGCGCAAATAGGCTTGTTGAGAATCTGACTTTTCAAGTTCTTTACGAAGGAGTTTTTCGGCAACATCCACCGAAAGGTTGGCCACCAGGTTCCTGACCTCGGTCATGGCTGCTTTGCGATCGTTGGCAATGTCTTGACGGGCCAAATCCAAAAGCCGTTTTCCTTCTTCTTCCGCCTTGGACTTGGCCTCAGCAACGATAAGATTACGGGTCTTTTTGGCCTCGGCAAGCATCAAATCTCTTTCGGCACGAGCCTCGGCCATGAGTTTGTCGTTATCGGCCTGTAGCCGGACCATGGCCTCTTTGGCTTCCTTGGCAGTGTCCAAGGCTTGACGAATTTGTTGGTCCCTCTCGTTTACCGACTCCAAAATGGGCTTCCACGCAAACTTGCGCAGAACCACCAAAAGGAGCAAAAACGATAGTGCCGGCCAGACCAGCAGACCCAGTTGGGGGGTTACCAAATCCATGGTGACCTCCTTAGGCTACCAATAAGGCAACAACAACCGCAAACAAGGCAACACCCTCGATAAGGGCGGCTGCAATGATCATGGTTGTTCGGATTATGGGAGTAGCTTCGGGCTGACGGGCAATAGCCTCGGTAGCTGAACCACCGATGCGACCGATACCTATACCTGCGCCCATGGCGGCAAGACCTGCTCCGATAGCGGCAATTCCTGTAATCGTTGTCATAACTTAAAATTTAAGGGTTGAATTTGTATGGTATTGAATGTTATTGAATTTATAAATATTGAATAGACTGTATCTGAACTAATGGGCATCGTGGGCGACATGTTCCGGTTCTGCAGTAGCAAGACCAATGAACAAGGCAGAAAGTAGGGTGAAAACATAGGCCTGAAGTGCGGCAACCAATATCTCCAGGCATTCCATAAACAGCACAAAGGCGATGGAAACCGGTGCCATCGCCAAGGTCTTGAAAATAAATATCAAAGAAATTAAACTGAGGATGATGATGTGCCCTGCGGTAATATTCGCGAAAAGTCGAATAGTCAAAGCAATAGGCTTGGAGAAAATGCCCACCACCTCAACTGGGACCATGATGGGGTACAACCATTTTGGAACATGGGGAAAGAAAATATGGGACCAATAATGCTTGTTACCGCTGAAATTGGTGATCAAGAAGGTGAACACGGCCAATACCATGGAGACCGCAATATTCCCGGTCAAATTGGCCCCGGTGGGAAGCAAGCCCAACAAATTGTTGATCCAGATGAAAAAGAATGCGGTGAGCAAATAGGGCAAGTACCGTGCGTATCGCTTCTCTCCGATATTAGGTCTCGCAATATCATCACGAATGAATAGAATGATAGGCTCCAAGAATCGAGCAAGCCCTGAAGGCATTCGGTTTGAAGAGCGGGAATAGGAGCGCGCCGCTGAGATAAAGATGCTCAAAAGGAGTACAACGCTAAGGAGCATCGAGGCCACATTCTTGGTGATGGACAAATCCATAACGGGTAACCCCGATACTTCTTTGATATGTCCGTGTTCATCCAGCTGAAAGGTCAAGGAACCCGATTGGGGCTGGGCGTGCCCGTGTTCAAAGGCAGAGGACATCATGAAATGCCATTGCCCTCCACACCACAAAATCACAGGAAGCGGAATAGAAATAGGGTGAATATGACCTTTCTCATCGCGATGGTCATAAAGATGCCAATCATGGGAGTCGGCAATATGGTGCAAGATGACCTTGGAAGCGTCGAATTCTCCTGAACCATCAGAGTGACTCTTATCCGTCGAATGCTCTTTGGCCTCCGTCGCAACCTCATGGGTTCCATTTTGGGTTGTGGGCCCACTCGCCGATGGATTAGCGAATAGAGCTGCCGAGCTTAAAACCACGCTCAACAAAGTCACCAAAAACAAGGAGCAACGAATAGCGAGAGTTACAGGAACTGTTAATTGCACAAAAGGGCCTTGACGCTATCGGGTAGACGATTTAACCTTCTCCGAAAGCGGTCGCAAGATAGAAAGCAAAGCCCATTTTACAAAAACTAAATGCACCAAAATAACGGCTACAAACCCCAACCCGGTATGGCGATTCTGAAGACCTCCAATTTTATAAAAAACCAGTATTCCAAACAAATTCAAAAGAAGATGGAATAGGGGAAGAAATGGCGCTCCCTTAAGAATGCGAGTGGCCCTATGTGCCCACGGCCCTGTAAAAAGAATTAGATAAAGGCTATTTAAAGCTGTGCAAATCCAAATCCCCTGCTTAAATACGACGAACCTTTGCTCATCTGTACTAAACCATTGTTCTGCAATCGCGAAAATGATCAAGTTGATTCCCAAAAAGGCAAACCAAATCCAAATTTTAACCAAGTTATTGTTCATGGAAACCCCACATGAAGCCTAAGATCGAAATTGGGACCATACCACCATCATCGCTACAGTCAACCCAACTAAAAGCCCCGCAATAGTCCACCAAGGCTGAGCCATCTCCCAACGTGCATCAAGAATCCGGCCGACCCAAGCGCCCAACCCAATTGGAATGGCCATTTGGAAAGCCAATCCACCGTATCGGGCCAAATCGTCAGGCAATCTTGGCATGGGCATCCCCGGCGGCATAGACCCCTCGAAGGGCTTGCATGGTGCATTTGCCGGACAATTGTGCGCCCTCTTCCACCACCAATTTGGGAGCGGAGATATCACCGACGACCTTGGCCGTGGCCGATAGCATAATCGACTCAATGGCGTCAATTTTGCCTTCAACCTTGCCGTAAACATGGACATTCTTACCACTAGCACCACCTTTAA
>VHAW01000137.1 GCA_016872225.1 Sphingomonadales bacterium
TTTTCATCTTGGTAAAGTTCGCATCATGTCCTGTATACCCTGCCTTTCCATTCAAATTGTCCCCTGTAGCCCATAAGCCCTGCGTACAAAGTATAGGGCAAATACCATAGGTGGGTTAGAACAAGCAACCACCATTCCGCTCTGATCCCATAAAACCTTGCTGCACGTTGAGTAAAAAGACCATCCATCATGCCCTTCACCAACCAAGCAGACAAAGAAATCCAGGCAATCCCGCCCCATCCAACGATCCCTCCCAGCAGGCCAATAACAATCATGGCCTGCATAAACCAAACTGCCATAAGGACAGCACTCACCCACGGAACCGGGTAAGCGCTTTGTTTGGAAACCCATCGAATGCGTTGTTGCATTAAATCCTTCAAGCTCCCCATAGGGGGGGTATCCACCATGGCCTTGGGATCGGCACAAAAGACCACCGAATCGGGGCCAAAGGTCAACGCAATTCGATGCATCAACAAGTCGTCGTCACCTCCAGGGTGGTTCATATTATCTGCATACGGATTAAGTCGAAGAAAAGTACTGCGTCGAAAGGCCATATTGCCACCGTTGGAAATAATGGGCTGACCCAGAGCAATGGAAGAGGCCGCAATCGCATTCAAGCTCATGTATTCAACCGCTTGGCTTCGCAACCATATTGATCCGCAAGGATTTAATCGCACCGGACCTGCTACAAATTCAATGGATTGATTCCTGGCCAAACAGGTCATCATCGTGCTGCACCACCCAGAACTTGGAACACAATCTGCATCCGTAACCAAAATCCATTCTCCTTGTGCAGCGGAAATTCCCATCGCCACAGCTCCTTTCTTATGCGGCGGAAAAGAATCCATCCCGTTACGCCGCATCACACGGAACATCAATTCAGGATGCTCCTTTGCATACGCTTCAACGAGTGCAGCAGTCCCATCCATGGATTCGTCATCCACCCAAACAACCTCCAGGGATCCCATGAAGGACCCTCCAAAATCTTGGGTCGTTAGAGCCTCTAATAAAGGCTTCATCCTCCCTGACTCATTGCGAGCGGCCACCACCACGCTCAAAAGGATCTCCTTTTTCTCCAAATCAACGCTCGGATATAACTCCACAGCCCTTGGCAAGGATTCACCTAAACCGCTATGGAGAAATAAACGCCAACCTCGCATAAACCATAGGATCATCATAACATAAAGCGCCAAAAAGACGACCATCACGCCTCCCCATACCCATATCATCATACCGCTTTGATTTTTTGACCGATAAACAACCACCACATTCCTCCCATCAAGGCAGGGATCACCAAATTAGTTACCCAAAGCATCAAAGGGATCACCAAGGCGTCTTCGGAGTGCCTAAGGACATCCCCCCATATCCATAAGGAAAGTGCGCCTTTGAATCCAAGGTCCATAAATAATCCCAACGGCATAAACCATTGAAGAGCAAGCATGCAACTGATCGCGCCCAATACGATCCATGCATCGGTTGTTATTGAAGCGTAAGTTAACCATAAGAACCACTGCAGCACCAGTATTCCATAGCGAATGAAAGACCACCCGTAAACCTGCATCAGGGCGCTCGTTGACCAGCCATGTACCTGTAATTGTTTAAAAATCCTCCACCATAACATTGCTGCGCCTGCGGCCAATCCCAACATTATTCCTCCCCAAACAGGATTGGTCAATCCCCTCCAAAATGTATCAGGCAAACCCCTAAAAGTTACTTGGAATGAAACGGGGTCCTCCGTAACATCAGAACTCATGGTAGAGTAACCCAAAATCCACAATGCCGGTAAAGCCAAAACCCAAAGCCATTGGGTTGATGAAGCCATCAAGGTGGAAGCCATCACTCTTGGATGCTGGTTCAATGGATAAAAACTGCAACGCCCTGCAAATTCACTAAGGCGACCCGGGACAACAAGAGACCCCAACATACTATAGCATACGATGGGCAGTTGACGCCAAGCTAATTTCATGGCAGCGCCTTGAGTCAGCGATGAATGCATCAAAAAAATCCACTTGAGCGAATCCACCCACAACGAAAGAACCGGAATCAAGAAGAGTAATGTCCCCACGCGAAAGAGAAATTGCCCTAAGGTTAACCCCGAAACACTGATCCACAAATCAGAACCCCAAGAATGATCCGTCAACCCCGTGATACGATCACGAATTTGCATCAATAACAAGATCAAGCCTATCCATGGCAATAATCGCAGACTAAGCTTCCATAACCTATGCTCGAAAATGCTTGTGATTCGGCTTTCCCATACCGTGGTCCATGACGATTTGAGCGTACTTTTGGTCATTCTCTGCAAATTAAGCCTACCCTTGAGTTCTCAAGCCAGACCTGTTGACAAAATCATCTTGGGCATTGACCCCGGAACCTTGCTCATGGGCTTTGGCATCCTTCATACGAGCGGTCAGCATGTCCGAATGCTCCAAGCGGGACATCTTCGCATGAAAGCCTCGGATTCTCATCTGCTTCGCCTAAGCCAGATTTTTCAAAAAACGTTGGAACTCATTCACAAATACAAACCCGATGAATTGGCTATTGAGGCCCCATTCTTTGCACTTAATGTGCAATCTCTCCTCAAACTGGGGCGTGCACAGGGCGCTGCTATAGCTGCCGCTTTAAGTCAGGAAATCCCGGTTTACGAGTATTTACCCAAAAAAGTCAAACAGTCTGTTACCGGTAATGGCAATGCTTCCAAACAGCAAGTCGCCGCCATGTTGCACACCTTGTTACAAACCACCGTTTCTGATTTGTCAACCGATGCTACGGATGCCCTTGGTGTCGCTTACTGCCATTTCCGCCGATTTCAACACATTTTACAGCCCTCTAGATTCAATCCAAAACCTACTAAAGCGCGCTCTTCTAAATCCAGGACTTCCGACGCCTGGATCCAATTTCTGCAAAGCAACCCCGGTCGGCAACTTTAAACGTCCCAGCCCTGCAAATGGCTTCGGATTAATGCCGCATTCTTCTCAAGTTCAGCACTATCTGGTTTAAGTTTGGGCCGCGCAAAATTCAGGTCCGAAACATGTTGCAGGGGAACCAAGTGAATATGAGCATGCGGCACTTCCAATCCTATGACCGCTATGCCCACTTTGATGCACGGAAAGGCTGTCTTGATAGCAGGCGCAATTTGGCGAGTCATTTCCCACACCGCCCTGTAATGAGCCTCACCCAAATCGTAAATGGAGTCAACCTCCACCTTGGGAATCACCAGGGTATGCCCTGGCACCAAAGGGAAAATATCCAAAAAGGCCAAAGCCAAATCATTCTCAGTTACCTTATGCGCTGCGATTTCGCCCCTCACAATGCGCATGAACAAGCCCTGCATGCGATATCCGATTAAGAAAGCGTAATCTCCAAAATTTCAAGCCGCATTAGGCCGGAAGGAACTTGGACTTCGGCAACATCGCCCACTTTAAGCCCCAGCAATCCTTTTCCGATTGGAGAACCTATGGAAATTTTTCCGGCTTTAAAGTCAGCCTCTTTCTCGGCCACGAGGGTGTATTTCATTTCCATTCCGCTGGCCATATTCTTGATTCTGACGGTGGTCAACGGTTGAACTTTGCTTAGATCAATTTGAGATTCATCCATGACCCTCGCGGTCGCTAGGGTTTGCTCCAAGCGTGCTATTTGCATTTCCAACATGCCCTGAGCGTCTTTCGCGGCATCATACTCCGCATTTTCCGATAAATCCCCTTTGTCTCTAGCCTCTTGAATTTGCTTGGCCATATCAGCACGGCCTTTCGTTTTGAGATGATGCAGTTCTTCCTTAAGCTTCTCAAATCCGTCCTTGGTAAAATATGAAATCGTGTTACTCATGGCCTTTCAATAAAGAACGCCCCATAGAGGGGCGTTATGAGAAATTCTTAGAAAATTAAAGTCCGTAACGAATGCCAATAAGGTGAGTTCCGCCAAAGGGACTGGTCGCACGATAAGCGTAATCGAATCCGAAGTTAGAACCTGCAAAAGGCGCATCCACACTCGCACCAAGACTCAGTCCTGAATAAACATTTTGGGTGAATTCAGGATCCGA
>VHAW01000138.1 GCA_016872225.1 Sphingomonadales bacterium
CCTTCCGGAACACTGCCAATCAGTTGGTGAATATGCAAGCCAAAATTTATCGCAGTCCTTCAAAAGCCGAATTGTTGGCGACCTCTGCAAACTTCAATTGCGGCATGACCCAGCCGGTAACGATAAATATACCAGCCCCACCTCCTCTAATTACGTTGGATGTCACAGGGGTGTGTGCGAACAAATCCTATGTGCAATTCCGCCCATCCTTTCCCTTGTACTACAAGGCCGCCAACAGCACAGGTCCTTACGACTATTTGGGATATGTCAACAATGGAGCATTCTCCACTACCAGCCTAAATGTTGGCAGCACCTACAAATTCCGCAGCTATTTCAATGGCCAAACCATTGACTCCACCATGACCATCAACCAAACCAATTTCATTTATACGATTGAGATGGGGTCCTATTGCGACCAATTCTAAGGCCCTTGGGGCAGGCCCCCAATAGTTCCTGATCATTGAATTCTAAATCGGCGCTTTTGAGAGTCATTAAACTAGCCTCATCAATTCGCCTGACGGGCATCAACTTATGGTTTTTGCCCGTTCTTTTTGGATATTTTGCTTGTCAGAAAAATCCCCTTGATGGATTAAGCATCGTAATCGATCCAAAAATCATGGAGTATACCTTCGTGTTGGAAATTTACGATGCAAGGACAGGTCAATCCTTAAGTCAAAATCAGAACTTACATGTGGAGTTTACTGGATCCTTAGCTGGAGATGTTCTCAATAACAACGGTCGTAGAACTTACGACATCATCGACGGGCGAATGTCCCTGGGGTTACATCCTCGAGTTCAGATCCCACCTCAAGGAGAACAAATTTTGAATATTCGATTCACCGCTAACGGATATCTAGAAAATAACCTTCAGGTAAAATTTTCAGCCCAAGCGTCCAAAAATCAATGGATCCCGGTTGCCCTCATCCAAGTATTGGCACCGCCCCCGGGTATGTCTGTAACTGACACAACCGTGGGCTTAGGGTCTGATGGCTCCTTAGCGAATCCTGTTGTTGTTCAAACCGGAAACATCGGTTTAACAGGCAATCATTTTCAGAATGTTACAATGAGCCTGTCACCAGGTACTCGATTTGTTTTAGAAAACGGAGATACTCTTCAATCACCTGCTTCTTTGAATTTTGAGGTAATATCCTTCGACGCCCCAAATCCCTATACCCAGGCTTATTTTCCAGACGGCTTTACCCCCAACGGGGTCCTTAATGTTCCGGGCTACGCGAACCAACCTTTGGGAGCAGATCTCTATTTCGTCACAGCCGGCTTTACCTCCATAGAAATCAAGGCCAACGGCCAATTTGTTCATAAGTTTAGTCAACCCGTTGAGATTATCATGGATGTGGATCCCTCCATAATCAATCCTTTGAATGGGAATCCACTGCAAATTGGTGATAGCATTCCCCTATGGAGTTACTCCAACCAAAGCTCGAAGTGGACCTACGAAAAAATGGGAATCATCGAGCAAAATCCTTTAAACCAAAAGTTGATTGTTCGAAATTCAACGAATCATTTAAGCTGGTATGCGTTGGCATGGTATGGAAGTCGTTGCTCGTCAGCCACTCAGATTGTGTTCAATATCCCAAACTACCCTCCAGGAATTCGGGATATTTTCTGGATTGAATTTGTTCGACCTGGAACCAATCAATTTGTCCGATCTGGTGTACAAATGGTTACATCCATGTACAATGGAGAGATTTTTTATTTCTATAACGCCCCAGCGACCAATTCCAATAATCAGGCGGTGACCATGCAGGCAAAAGTTTACAACAAAGAAAGGACTGAATTCCTTGCAAGTTCGGGTGCATTTACTTGTGGGCAAAGCTCTTCTGTGCTCTTGAATATACCTGCACCCTTTGTATGCAGCCTGGATGTCACCGGTATCTGTGCCGCCAAATCCTATGTTCGTTTCAGACCATCATTCCCCTTGTATTTCAAACGTTCTGGCTCTTCATCGTCCTACAATTACCTAGGCTATGTCGCGAATGGCATCTTTACGACCATTGATATTGATTCCAATGTTGTTTATGACTTTAGATCATATTTTAATGGAAAAACCTACGATACCACGATGGTCATTCAACAAAGGAATTTTGTTTACGAAATCGAAATGGGGGAATATTGCAATAACTTTTGAATTCTCGGTTAACCCTATTTTCTTTTTGAAAGGTGCTACGGCAAAATTCAATTGGTCTCACCTATTGAATCGGGAAACCAAAAAACAGATTCTCCGGGCTTGTACATCCTGTATTTTTCGCGGGCTAGTCTTTCGAGAAGCAAGGTGTCCGATTCAAGGGCGGCCTTTTCTTGATTCATAAGCTGTATCGACGAGTCGTAATACCGCTGCTGTTCTTGTAATGCTCTTAAGTCGTCCACGGTTTTCCTTTGGCCCCAATAATGGTAATCATCCAAGAAGACTAACCACACGACAAAGGCAATTCCGGTCAAGAAATAACGATTACGCAAGATGGCTTTTAAACGACCCAAAATCATTTTTAGGAAGAAAAAATTGGGCTGACCACTACGCTTTTTAATTCACCTAAACGACTCCATAAGAAATCTCCCCCTACGCGGGACGAAACTTGAACGAGCCCGCCCCAAAAAGAGCTGAATCACCCAGTTCCTCTTCGATACGCAGCAGTTGGTTGTATTTGGCCATACGATCTGAGCGCGAAGCAGAGCCTGTTTTGATTTGCCCAGTGCGAAGGCCTACAGCCAAATCCGCGATCGTGCTGTCTTCAGTTTCCCCGGAGCGGTGGCTCATGATGCTGGTATAAGAGGCCGAAGTAGCCGCTTGAACCGCTTCCATGGTTTCGGTGAGGGTGCCGATTTGGTTTACCTTCACCAAAATGGAATTGGCAACACCTGATTCAATTCCCCTGCGAAGTCTTTTGGTGTTGGTCACAAACAAGTCATCCCCGACAAGCTGAACTCGCTGACCCAGCTTGGAGGTCAATAAGCCCCAACCTTGCCAATCGTCTTCCGCTAAGCCATCTTCAATGGAACAAATTGGGTATTTCTCGCACCATGAGGCCCAAAAGTCAACCATGGCGGCGGAATCCATGGTCTCACCGCCCGATTTATGAAATCGGTACAAGCCCGTTGCAGCATCGTACATTTCGGTACAAGCCGCATCCAATGCAATGGCAATTTGAGAACCTGGAACATATCCTGCCGCCTCGATTGCCTTCAACACAAGCTCCAAGGCTTCGGTATTGTTACGAATATTGGGAGCAAAACCGCCCTCATCCCCCACATTGGTGGAGAGGCCTTGGCTGTGCAAAACCTTCTTCAGATGATGAAACACTTCGGTTCCCATTCGCAAGGCCTCTGAAAAGGTGGAAGCCCCCAACGGCATCACCATAAATTCCTGGAAATCAATTCCATTATCGGCATGTGCCCCCCCATTCAGGATATTCATCATGGGTACAGGCAGCAGATTCCCCTGAATCCCTCCAACATAACGATACAATGGCATCCCCAACGATGCTGAGGCAGCCCTTGCACAAGCCAACGAGACCCCTAAAATCGCATTCGCACCCAACCTGGACTTGTTACCTGTTCCATCCAATTCAATCATCAGCCTATCAATGGCCTGCTGTTCGTATACAGAAATACCCTCGAGCTCCGGAGCGATGATTTCATTAACATTTTCTACAGCTTTGAGAACTCCTTTGCCCATGTAAACCGCAGAATCACCATCTCGCAACTCGACTGCCTCGTGCATACCGGTGGATGCACCAGACGGCACCGCGGCTCTGCCTGTACAGCCATCGGAGGTAATCACATCCACTTCGATGGTGGGGTTTCCTCGAGAATCCAAAATTTGTCTAGCAAAAATGTCCTCAATGATTGGCATAATACGATGGTTTTGAGTGTTTTATAAATAATCGATCAATGCGCCATGCTTTGAACGAAATCATCGAAGAGATACAAAGAATCATGGGGTCCAGGGTTCGCCTCGGGATGGTATTGTACGGAAAATGCTGGGCGATCTTTCCATGCAATGCCC
>VHAW01000139.1 GCA_016872225.1 Sphingomonadales bacterium
GCAAAATTGTCGTATTGTGGCCGACCAAGCCTATGGAGGCGAAATGCCTTTCCTATCCTTACTCAAAGGCCGTAAATACCGCATGTCCAAGGATAAGGAAGAAGAGGCGCCGATGATTCATCGATTGTCCCTGCATGCTCGTTCCTTGGCCATTAATCACCCCGAATTACCCATGCCTTTGGTTGTGGCTCCCTATCCCAGGGATTTTGAAGTATTGTTACGAATATTGCGTAAGTACGATACCTAAACGATACCCACAATCAATTCCTCTTTGCAGGCTTGTTGTCTTTTGCTCTTGGAGTATCGTTTTTCTCGCTTTGACGGGATTGGCGCACCAACCGAAGTTTGGCTTCCAGTTGAATGACTTGCGATTTGATGACTTCAATTTTCTTTTCAACTTCCTGTCTCATCAGGTCAGCGTTTTTGGAGCGCGAAAAGAATCCCAAGTTGTTTTCTAGAAGGTCCATTTCCTTGCGCAAATCGTTGATTTTGTATTGCAACTGAGTCTGCTCCTTGGACAGTTCCCGGTCTCCACCAGGTTGGCTGCTTATTTGTTGAAGGCGTGCTTGGTACTGGGCCTCGCGATGCGCTTCCCGATCGACTTTCAGTTGATCAAACCATTGATTGATAAGGTCACGAAATTGCTTTTGAAGGGCTTCTTTGTGAGCCATAGGCACAAACCCAATCTCGTTCCATGAGCGTTGAATTTCCATCAGCACCGACATGTCCTGTGAGGAATCCCCCGTGGCTGTGTAAGTCTTCAGCCTTTCGATCAGGGCCTTTTTGAGTTCGAGGTTATCGGCTTGCTTGCTTTTTTCGTTGGAGAAGAAATTGTTTTTGGCTTGAAAAAAAGTATCGCAGGCTTTGCGAAAGCGGTTCCAATATTTGTCCGAAATTTTGCGGGGAAGGGCAGGGGCTTCTTTCCAGGTCTTTTGCAAAGTCGTCAATGCTTGGATACCCGCTTTCCAATCCGTGGACTGGCTCCAAGACTCTGCTTCTTTGCACCATAATTCACGCTGTTGTAGCAGTTCTTGCATTGCGGCTTTGGCTGCTTTGAAATGCTGAAGGCGTGCGCTGTAGAATTGGTCCAAAGCACCTTTGAATCTTTTCCAGAGCGTTTCATGCTTGTCTTTGGCCACCGGTCCAATCTGCCGCCAATCTTTTTGCAGCAGCTCAACGGTTTGGGTCAACTGATTCCAATTGGGCTTTTCTTCGGGCAAGGCACGTAGCAAAACCTCCAAATTTTCGCAGAGTTGGTTTTTGAGGCGAAGATTCTCGGCACGTAAGGCTTCAAGTTCTTCGAACTTGCCTCGTCTGTTCTGGAAGATCCGATCCGAAGCGTTTTTGAAACGTTCCCAAACACTTTCCGATTGCGGGCGCGGAACAGGTCCTGTGGTTTTCCACTGTTCATGAAGTTGGGTAAGTTTGGAACCTGCCTTGAGAATGTCGCTTTCCAAAAGGAGTTGCTCGGCTTGTTCGCATAGTTGGATTTTGGTTTCCAAATTCCGGGCCAGATCGAGTTCCTTGAGTTCACGATTAATTCGCAAATTGTTATAAAACTTATCGTGCAGCAAGTGGTAGCGATTCCACAGGGATTGACGCTTATTGGGCGGTACAGGACCGCAATCTTTCCAACGTTGTTGGATGTTTTTGAGTTGTTCGTTGACTCCTGCTTTACCCTGTTCTTCTTCATCCACGACTTTCATCAGCTCTTCGAGCAGAGCCTCTTGGATGGCCAGGTTGGCCTGGAGTTTGGCTTCTTTCTCTTGTTTCTCTTGTTGCCTCTTGGCTTGGTAGCGTTGCCACAAGTCCTGGTAAAGCAAAAAGAGAGGGCTTTGGGACAGCGGCACGATGTCCTGACTAGCCTCACCCTCCAATATTTCAAGCTCTTGTTGGGCCGTAAGTTTCTGAAACCAATGGTCCACTTGGGACTTAATGGCTTGAATTTTACGATGTTCCTCGGAAAGGTCGGACTTTTTGACCGAATCACCCAAATGGGTAAGCAAGGTTTCCAAATCCATAGTGCTGTAATCGGGAAGAACGGCTTCTTCCGCTTCCGCTTTCAAGGCCTCAATTACTTCCGTATGCTCCTCGGGAATAAGTTCCGCATCCATATGCACCCCTTCCTCAGGAATTTCAATGGAAGGCCTCGTTGACTTGACGGTTGAAGGGGATGATTCAACTTGCTCGGATGAAAGCGTACTCTCTTCTCGAATGTTGGACTCCTCTGGGGCTAAGGGGCTATCCATGGGTTCATTTTCCGAATAGTTCATCTCTGCGGTGCTAAGGTGTACTTTAGGGCCTGCAAATTAAAGGTCTAAGCCGCACAAATCCCACCGCCATAGCTCTCAAAACAAAGGAATGACGCAAAAGCAATATGTTTTGGTAGAATGTCCCCGCGATGCGATGCAAGGTCTGAGGCATTGGGTTCCCACCGAAGAAAAAATCGCCTATTTGCAAGTCCTTTTGGGGGTGGGATTCGACGTATTGGACGCTGGGTCCTTTGTTTCTCCCCAAGCGATTCCTCAAATGAAGGATACGGGAGAGGTGCTTCGTGCATTGGACTATACGGATAGCCTGACCCGCATTTCGGTGGTGGTGGCCAACGAGCAAGGGTTCTCGGACGCCTTGAATCACCCGTCGGTGCACAGGGTAGGATTTCCCTTGTCGGTCAGTGAGACCTTTCAGCACCGCAATACCCATCGATCCTGTGCACAAGCCTTGGCTATGATGAAGAATTGGTCAGAGAATGCGCAAAGTGTCGGCAAAGAATTCATGGTATACTTGTCTATGGGCTTCGGCAATCCTTACGGGGATCCGTATACCATGGATAAGGTGGTCGAGATGGTTCAACAACTTGCGGATCAAGGGGTTGGTTATGTGGCCCTCAGCGATACGGTAGGACTTGCCTTGCCAATTGAAATTGAAGCGGTTTACCAAGCTGTTCATGAGCGATTTACAAGTTTGAAAGTTGGGTTACATTTGCATGCACATCCATCCCGCGCAGAGGCCAAAATGTTAGCTGCGTTGGATAGTGGATGCCTTTGGTTGGAAGGGGCATTGTTAGGGTATGGGGGTTGCCCCATGGCGAACGACGATATGGTTGGTAATATTCCCTCAGAGCTTTGGATCCAAATGCTGCAGTCCAAGGGTTATTCCTTGAACATTAGGCAAGAGGCCTTGCATCAAGCGCAATGGATGGCCACAGGGCTTTTTAGCAAATACCATTGAGCGGTTACAGGGCGCTTGGGCGGTTCTATTTGGGTTAGGCCATCATCGTCAACAAGCGACGGTGGTCTGGTTCCTGAAGGTCGAAATAGTTACCGGTCGCTTGGTGATGTACCAAAGCCTCCAGGATTACCGAATGTACATCTTCTCCCAGGTTGACTTGGTTAAGTCGGGTCGGTGTACCGATCGCCTCAAAAAATCCTTCCAACAGTTTCACAAAGGGAATTTCCGAAGGGAGGCCTTGGGGATTTCGCAGGAGAGCAAGTTCTGGAATTTGATCCATCAAAGGCATGCAGGCTTTTTCTAAGGCCTCTAGTTTGGGAAGGAAGGAAGATCCAAAATGACGAATCCAGGCCGGATAGACGATGGATAACCCAGCACCGTGTGGAATATCGTACAAGGCTGAGAGGACGTGTTCAACGGCATGGACTCCGAAGTCACCGCGTCGCTTTCCGGCGATCAGGGTACCGTTAAGGGCCACGGTGGAAAGCCAAAGGACCTGTTGCCTGGCTTCAGCATCATCCCCGTTGCGCACGGCTTTGTATCCCCATTGCATGGCCTGACGAATGACTTGAATTGCAAAAGCATCGGAAAGCGGGGAGAAATCAGGAGAAAAATACTGCTCGAGCGTATGGGCCACTAAATCAGCTACACCGTAAGCGGTATAATTGGCCGGGACGGAATGGGTCAGCCGGGGATCGAGATACGAAATTTTAGGAAAAAGCAATTCGTTCCCCCAGCCTCGCTTCTGTCCGGTGGCATTGTT
>VHAW01000140.1 GCA_016872225.1 Sphingomonadales bacterium
CCAGCAAACCCAAGGTGTAGGTGGTTTTGCCTTCGCCTGCCGGGGTTAGGCTGATGGCCGAAACTAAAACCGGTTTGCCACGCTTCCCTTCCGCCTTGGTGTAATCCAAAGGGATATAAGCTTTGTCCTTACCGTAATACTCCAAGTCCTCGAAAAGACTTTCCAAACCCTCGGCGATACAATCCACATAAAAAAGGGTCGTCTGATTGGCAATTTCTTGATCGTTCAACATATTGTACAATTAACGATGACTAAGACCCAATCGCACCTTTCAAGACCGAAAAAGCGACCAGCAATTTATGCGCTCCTAAAGGGCAGTCACGTCGAAACGGCGCATTTACAAAAGGCTACGAACCAAGAGCAAAACAAGGCCGGCCAGGATGGCCGAAATGGGAATCGTCAAAACCCAAGCCCAAAGCAATTGAATCGTCACCCCCCAACGTACGGCCGAAAGCCTTTTGGTGGCGCCTACGCCAACGATAGAACCCGTGATGGTATGCGTAGTGCTCACCGGAATTCCCATTTGTTCGGTCATGAACAAGGTCAAGGCCCCGGAAGTTTCGGCGCAAACCCCTTCCAGAGGCGTCACCTTGGTGATTCGGGTCCCCATGGTTTTGATGATTTTCCAGCCACCGCTGAGCGTACCCAAACCGATGGCGGTGTAGCAAGCCAAAGGAACCCAATTGGGCATATTCTTGATGTCTTCGATATCCCCGTTCGCCACCATGGCCGCCGCAATGATCCCCATCACCTTCTGGGCATCGTTGCCACCATGTCCCACACTAAACGCCGCCGAGGAAAGCAACTGCAATTTTTTGAACATATCCCCCACCCGATACGCCGTTGGCGTAGTGAACTTCTCCACATACCAGAAAGCCAAAACAAACAAAAAAGCAACACCCATGATCCCCCAGACCATCACCGAATTATCGGCCTTACTGTACGCTTTGGATAACTTTTGGACATCAAGCTGCAACGACTCCGGAAAAAATTGCTTGACTTGAAGCGACAAACCTTCTGCACCCACTTCATCGTATCCACGGATAGCCTCTTTCACTTGGGGCTTCAATTCCTTCCATAACGCCAAACGCTGCTTCGCATCCAGAATTGCCAAAGAGTCAGTCTTGGACGCGGGAACCTGCGAAAGCGTCGCTTTGATTTTTTCTAAACCATAAACTTTTTCAGTAGCCTCCGCCATTTTGACTTGTTCAAAATAATCGAATGCAAACCAGGTCAGCATGCAAGATGCCACGATAATCACCGTCCTGTAGATTAAATTATGCTGAACGGTCACCAAGGTAATAAAGGCAGAAATTAACATGCCAATCAATGGGGCTAAAAAAATAAAAACCAGCGTTTTGGAAATTTTGTCCATCGCCACAATAGTACCAAAATCCAAACCCGGCTGATTCCAATAGGCATTGGCCAAAGCCGCCCCTGCAAATCCCCCAATGAGGGTATGGGAGGAAGAAGACGGTATGCCGTACCACCAAGTCAACAAATTCCAAGCAATCGCCGCAATTAGTCCCGAAAAAATAACATCGAGCGTAATGAAATCTGCTTGAACCGTTTTGCCGATGGTATTCGCTACCGCATGGTCCTTGAAAATAAAAAAGGCAATAAAATTAAAGAAAGCCGCCCATATCACCGCTTGAAGGGGAGTCAAAACCTTGGTGGACACCACGGTAGCAATAGAATTAGCTGCGTCGTGGAAACCGTTAATATAATCAAATACCAGAGCCAGAACAATGATTACCAGGAGGAATGTCATGCAGAATTACTTTACCAATAACCTAAAAAACCAAAAAATTAAGCGTATTTAACCAAAATTGAATCCATAACATTCGCGGCGTCCTCAAATTTATCGGTAACAATTTCCATAACTTGGTAAATTTCCCGTTTTTTGATTAACTCCTTGACATCGTTTTCCATGTCAAAAAGTCGCTCAATGCACATATCAAAAACATCATCCGCTTGGTTCTCAAACGAATTAATTTTGATAATGGAATCCGAAATCCGCTTTACATTTTTCATGTTCCGTAACTCGTAAACCGCCGCCTTGACTTCATGGCTTCCCTGACGAATGATTTCGGCCATTTTACGAATCCCGTTATCGTCAGGATTAACCTTATAGAAATTGATCTTTTTGCCTGAAGCGTAGATATAATCACAAATGTCATCCAAAGCGATAGCGAGGTAATGGATGTCCTCCCGATCAAAGGGAGTGATGAAATTTTTGCCCAATTCCTGAAAAATCTGGTGGGTGTACTCATCGTTACGATGCTCCAACTGCTCCAATTTGGTAATCAACGCGGCGCGCTGGGTGTATTCGTTTTCGTTCACAATTTGAGTAATCAGGTCCCCCATTTCACCAACGGTAGTGGCGACTTTTTCGAACAACGTAAAAAAAACCTTGTCCTTGGGTAGAAAAATCGAAAGCATACTGTTCAGGCTCATAACATAGGGGATTTTAGAATGTTAAGATGATTAAATACCGGCTTCTATTTGGAATCGCCAAACCCAAGACGAAGTGGTCGAGGTGGTTGCAGGGTTCACAAGGGTTTGACCCAATTCGGTTTGCCATTTCAAGCGATGGCCTTTGAGGTAACGACCCCAACCCAATCCCCAATACGTCTTCGGCTTTTCGAAGGGTTGGATTGCCGACGAAGGTTCAAGGTGGGAAAACCGCAAAACCAAACTGTTTCTGTTGCGAAAAACATAACTACCATCCAGGTTATACCCGTTGCCTTGGTAAACCAGCGAAGGCTTGGTTTGGGAGGTGTCTTCGGAAAAAGTCGCTGGCGATGTCCCAGCCAACGTATTGCGTAAGGCGAATTCACCTGCCAAGGCCCAGCCTTTGTATTTGTACAACACATCCACAAAGAGGCTGCGGATATCACGGGATTCATAAAGTTCTTTACCGATACTTCCCCCGGTACGCGTTGCGTTGATATTGTACGAAAAGGCGGTGGCTACCGAAACTTTGGGTCGAACTTCTCTCTCCAGGTCTCCCTCAAAATAATCGCCTCCTTTGGTAAAGGCGCCCATAGGATACCACTCCATTCTCGCCGAATAGGCCAAGGCGTCTGTTTTTTCGATATTTCGTCCATTACCCCCTGAAATACAAGCTCTAAGAGAAATAGGTTGATTTCCTATTTTGTTGTTATAATAAAGATTCAAACCAAAATCACGGTCGATTTGAAAGACCGAATTAAACAAGGAACGATCCGGCATTTGCATATCTCCCGAGGAAACAATACGCTGACGGTTGCCCGGCAATTTGCCTTGACCCAAACCAATTTGCCAGTTTTTGCTTGGCCTGTAAAAGAACATAGCGTCCCGGATGACATTTGGAAACTGGGTATTTTCCCAATCCATATCCGAGCGAGAAAACGACAACTGAACTACGTAATTAAAGCGTGGATTCAGGATGAAGCCATCCAAACGCAAACGCAGGCGACGTACATAGGCCTCATATTCGGCATCCCCCAAGGCTTCGGAGTTCCATGCATCCGTTTGCAACCCTACCCTGTTTTGCATCCGAAACCTCAAACTCAACGAAAAGCCCGAGTCTGGAGCAGTGATGGATAAACCTTTGCTAAAGGCAAAGTAGGGAATGGGTTGGTCGATGTGCTGACCCCGTCCCCAGGCTGAGTGCAAGAAAAAGGCTAAGGTGGCCACAAACCTAACGAGGTCACTCGATTTAAATTTGAAAGAATTAAATGACATACAGGATAGCGCCCAAGGTTAAGCCAATGTTCATACGGTGACCCAAGAATATTAAATGAATATTAAGAAATCGTTAACAAACCCATAAGAAATCGTTAACAAACCCGCCGGCAGGGGTACTCAGCGACCGGTGAAGAGGGGGCTGCGTTTGGCGTTGAAGGCGGCTACCCCTTCTTTGT
>VHAW01000141.1 GCA_016872225.1 Sphingomonadales bacterium
GCAAACCACCGCACAGCACCTTTGGCTTTCATAGGAATTAATTAAAAAGATTAAAGAAAAAACTTGGGCTATTTTCTGCAAAGCACGCCCTAAACCATTTTGCAGAGCTCAGAGCTGTAACCCACTACGGGGCTCGAGTAGGTAGGGCCGATGTGAGCAACAAACCCCATACGGCCAATGCGGCTCTGGGGATGGATATGGGTTCCAGAGACCAACAGCCCCCGCCTATGGATGGACTACCTGAATGAATGGACAAGACATGGACGTCATCGGCATCCGTTGTCGATTCGTCCTGAGACGAACTTGCGACATGGGTTTGAGGGGTAAGATGGTACCAAGGTTGCAAGGCAGGGAAAACCCGGGCCTGTTCTTCTGCTTCCTTGTTCTTTGAAGCGCAGTTGGTTGAGGAATCTTGTGCTTGCAATTCCTTCAATCCCAAAGGCTTCGCCTCAAACAAGCAGACCCCAAGCAGGGATAGCCCTACAAAAGCCGCAAACAATCGACGCAAAAAAGCTAAGTAGGCCATTCAATGCCCCTAATTTGGGAAAGGGACTCAAAGATAATCAAGGCCTACGGCTCTACAACCAGACGAAATACTTTGGTTAAACCGCTGAAATGATGCAATTCCAGGGTGTAAATCCCTGCATCGAGCCCGTTAGTCGCAAACCCTGCCCTGAACGAAGCGTTATACTCCTCCGGCTGACCCATATTGCTTGGGCTAATCTCCTTACGAACACAGACCTTGCCTTGTAAATCACGGACATACAAGCTTAGGGGCTTATCGGACGAAAAATCTGCCTCATTCCAATGAATGCTCAGCTCCTGTCCCGACTTCACTGGATTGGGGTAGAGCAGTGTGCTACTAAATACAAGATTGCGCACAGAGGATGTAGAACTGCATTGCAATTGAAGATTTACAAAACTTGAGCTGGTATTGTAAAATGCGGTGTCTTTGGCCGGCACCGGTACTGGCCCACATGAGGATACTGCATAAACAAACCCGTTGGTTAACGTGGTGGTCAAAGTGTCCGAAAAGAACCCACCAGCCGTTGTAATCAACGTTCTCAAAGGTGTATTATACTGGTTATGATACAGTTGTACACTTTGACCGGCGATGCCTGTACCGGAGGGATCAAGATAGAGTCCCGATATCGAAAGCACCCTGGCACTTGATGCGCCGCATGTTAAATTCACGGTGTAGCTCGTGATACCCTGAACATAGGTGGCGGTTCCAGTAAGTAGTGTACCGGGTCCTGTGGGCCCTCCACAGAGCACCGTTACCATTATGACCGCTCCAGGCAAAATCGACGGTGCAGAGAAGGTCGCTGAGTAGAATCCTGAACTATCGGTAATGGCCGTAAAGCCTGTAATATTGGGAGGCAAAATGCGAACCGGGGTGTTCACCATGGGCAAACCCGTATTTGATAAGACCAGCCCCTGAACGGTAATATTGTTCACGGGTAGAGCCGAGCATGTCAATTGAAATAGAGCAATGGGACTGGTCACCGAAACCACGGCGGTATCTTGTATTATCCCACCGTTGTTGCAAGGCGCAACAGCGATCAAGTTTCCTGTACCCGAAGTTCCAAGGTTCAGATTCAAGGTGTCGATGATGATCCCATTGGCACCGGTCATCGTTGAACCAACCGAAGACAGTGACCCGCTCAGATAAAACTGCACCAGCTGACCTGCTGGCGCTGGGGCCAAGCCCCATATTAAGGCCCCATTGACCAAGACCATGGTCGTGGACCCACCGCCTCCGGCACCGCAGGTCAAGGGAATATTGTACACGGTGATGGCAGGGTTATATGATTGAGAATTGCTCACGATTCCGCTATTGGGGCAATTCGTCGAAACCAATATCCAGCCATTGGGACTCAAGACTGGAAAGGTTGTCGAAATCGAATAAAATCCTGTGGTATCCGTTATGGCTGTCAAGGTGGTGGTGGTCCCTCCTAGATTGATTACCACAGGCTGCATAGGTAGCGGGGTACTGATCCCGGCAATGTTCATGGAAACCTGCCCTTGTATGGTAATGATTCCTTGGGAATAAGCCTTCCCGTTGGACAAAATCAAAAGCCCACAAATCCCCAAAAGAAAAGAAGAAACTTGAATTTTACGAAAAGTCAACGTAAACGGGTATTCAAAGAAATTAGCCATTTGGATGAAATTGCATTGTAAAATTAACCCCAAATAGAGAGAATTACGCCCATTAAATTGTTACTCTTACGTTAAAGTTAATACCTCCAATTAAATTGTCCCAAAGGCCAATGGTAACAACGCCATTGCTTTTTCAAAATGCCAAACCCTACCAGCGGAGGAAACCAAAAGCAACTCAAAATCCGCTTCTTGCCGTAGAACTTGCTCTGCAATGGCTTGCCTGCACATCCCGCAAGGCGCCACCGGTACCTCGCCGGAAATCTTGAAATCAAATCCCTGTTTCTGATCCGGATTCATGAGATTCTGAGTGAGAATCAACATAGATTGAACGGTTTGTTCGGAATTCAAAACCGACAAAGCCGACAAAACCACTCTTTCGGCACAAATACCCACCGGGTAAGAGGCATTTTCTTGGTTAGTTCCCACTAAAATGCGGCCATCTCCAAGAAGGAGACCTGCAGCCACTCCAAAATTGCTGTACGGAGCATAGGCACTACCCACGACGGCCAATACCTTTTGGTACAACGCTTGTTGACTTCCATCGAATTCCTCCACCGAAAACTCCTTGTAACAGATTTCAACGAAATGACGTTTTTCTTGGATTGCCATCTTGTAATTAGGTTTTTACGGTCTAAAAATAGCGAATCCACAGCACATTACCCCATAAAGACCGACCAGGTTTGGGAATATTTGGTTTGCGTGGTACCATTCCGGTTCAAAATTCAATTCAGCTAAAGCATCAGTTTGCTCGTATAAAGTACGGGAATAGATGCTTTGGAGTTGGCGAAATAATCTCCCAGATCCCGGTAAAGTGTAAAATTAAAATTGACAATATGCGAAGCGAATTGGTTGGCATCGTGAGAACCGAACAAATTCTGCTTGGACAAAAATCGCTCTGAACCAAAGACTTCCATTAAGGCATCCATTTTACGTTCAAAACTATTTTGTCAATGATCGAGGACAGTCATTCATGAAAAATTCACTGTACTCAATGGCGATAGAATTGTTCTAAACCACATCAAATTTATTGCTATATCAATAAAGCTGGAGATTGTGGGCAACCTCCATCACTTCGGCAGTCAGATAAACCTATAGATTGAGAGTTATGACATTGATAATTAATTATTGATGTACCATTTACGTACCACGCCCGATACCCTTGTCCAATAAAATTGTCCTGATTGTACAAGCCTTACATCGCAGGATCTGCCCCATAAGTCCCATAGACCATCACCATGGATATTGGATTCCTGGAGAATTTGTAGCGTTTCCTTCCATGAATAATTCAAAGGAATTAAGGAACCCGAAATATTTTGGGGTACAAAGGAAGGACTGCCGCCCAAAAAGAAATCCATAATCCGAGCTGAGGCTGAAATATCCAAATTTACGTTGCCCAATCCGAAAAGAAATGATGTGTTACCAGGCCAGGTATGCCCTCCTCCTTGAACCTTGAGGAAGACCACCTGACCGGGGATTGCCGCCGAAGCCGATCCGACGGGACCAAGCGGGGCGCAGGGTGCGTAAATGTTTTGTTCGACGGTGGAACCATCACCGGTATTGGTATTGGGCAAGGCGGTGGTCACTGGCGTGGCTGGACAAATGGATCGGCTAACCCAAGCCTGCACGCACTGATCCGCAGAGACATTGCCGCTCCCTCCGCTGTAGCTCACCACCGCATCCGATGTTCCGTGGATATGCATCAACCGAACCCGGTAGGCAGGCTGCAGAGGTG
>VHAW01000142.1 GCA_016872225.1 Sphingomonadales bacterium
CCAGCCAAGTGCAAGGCCGTACACAGGGACAAGGATTGTATTACAAAGAATTCTACTTGGAGGCCAAACACAAATTCAACAAACAAATTACCTTGAGCGGTGGCTTGCAGCGTGTGATCTACAACCAGCAACTCTACGAGTTCAAGCCGGGCGCTCCACTAGTCAAAACATGGACCCCCTTTGCGGAACTCACCTACAAAATCAATCGTCGCGAATCCCTGCGCATCGAATGCTCCCAAATGTCCACCCAACAAGACCTTGGGGACTGGCTATGGGGTTTGGTGGAATATAACATTGCTCCTCACTACTCCCTTAGCATCATGGATATGTGGAATTACGGGAACAAGAATCCTGACAAACGCAACCATTATTACACCGCCTTTGCGGCATTGAATTGGCCTGGCCTTCGCTTGACAGGCGGCTATGTCCGGCAGGTTCAAGGGATAATTTGCACCGGCGGGGTATGCCGTGTTGAACCGGCCTTCAACGGCCTGCGCTTCAGCCTTAGTGCGAATTTTTAAATCCGTAACAATCTCGTTATGAATACCTTAGAATCGTTTATTCCGCATCCCATGATGGAACGCCTACTTCTTGCGGGAATATTCCTGCTGCAGGGATTGAGCCAAGCCTGCCGCGAAATTGGACCAGCGGTGGACTTGGGGGCCAACCTCCTGGAGGTGGACACGAGCTACCTTGCAGCACCCACCTCCAAGCCATCTTTGAACATTCTGATCGAAGAGTTCACCGGTGTTCGATGCGTTAATTGCCCGCGGGCTCACGATTTGATCAGCAACCTGCAGACGACCCATCCCGGTAGAGTCTTAGCGGCCGGCATTCATACGGGGCTTTTCGCCAGCCCTTACCCGGGACGATTTGATTTCAGGATCAGCGAAGGTCCTGCATTGGAACAGTTGTTGGGGGGCACCTTGGGCTACCCGGCAGGCGCGGTCAACCGAACTCGTTTTCCCGGAGAGAACCTGATGCTGATTTCGGATCAAAAATGGTCCGGCCATGTTAACGATTTGATGGATGATAGCGCCATCGTGCGGATCAGCATGCCGCA
Source organism: Sphingomonadales bacterium (assembly GCA_016872225.1). Classification (GTDB taxonomy): domain Bacteria; phylum Bacteroidota; class Bacteroidia; order UBA7662; family UBA7662; genus SYHX01. The sequence goes on from VHAW01000142.1 coordinate 1,064, forward strand.
GTCCTTGTACAATGCCTTGGCTGATCGGATGGAAGGCCGCCTCACCGTGCAGTGGTGCGAAGAGCTGAGTCAAAACCCCAACAGCAACCCGGTGTATTTGACCCTTTACCTGCTCCAAAACAACCTCATCGACTGGCAATTAAATACCGGGGGCGTTGACTCCCAATACGTTCATCGTCATGTGGTTCGTCGTTTGATTACCCCGGTGAATGGCTTTCCCTTACAGGCCCCGGATTACCGAGCAGGCAGGACCCTTGAAATTGCTTTCAAATCTGTTTTGGGCAAGATCAGTCCAATGCCGGTATGGTCGGACTGCAAATGGCTAGCCGTCATTCACCAAAATCGTAACAACGATTTAACTGTTTTGCAAGCTGCTCAATTCCCGTTCAACGGGCTTTAGCCGGATCTCCTCCACTACCGTGTCTTCCTTACCCATCGAAACCAACGTGTTAATCGTTGGTGCCGGACCTGCCGGCGCCACGACCTCGTTATTCCTGGAGCGGGAAGGGATTGAGCACTGCGTGATTGACCAGAGTACCTTTCCACGGGACAAAATCTGCGGGGATGCCTTGAGCGGGAAGGTGCTGGACGTCCTTGCCCGATTGGATCCCACCTTGGTGGAAGAAATGGAGGCCAAGGTCCAAGAATTTCTTCCATGTTACGGAATCACCTTTGTGGCACCGAACGGCACCGAATTATCCATACCCTTTCGAACCAAAATCGCCAATCGGCAAACCGCTGCAGGGTTCATCAGTCCTCGACTTGATTTTGATGCCTTCATGGTTTCCAAGATTCGTCCTGAACGCCTGCATACCGGTTGCCGTATGGTTGCCATCCGATCCACAAATGCGCAGGGATCCCAGGGCTACCACGAGGTTGACGTGGATCACCAAGGCAAGTGCCATACCATCCGTGCCCGATATCTGGTAGGATGCGAGGGCGAACGCTCCTTGGTTGCCAAACAGCTGGCCGGCTACGTCAAACAAAAGGAACATTACTGTGCCGCCTTAAGAGCCTATTATACAGGAATCACCGGATGCCATCCCGACAACTACATCGAGCTGCATTTTCTGAAGGATATTCTCCCGGGCTACCTTTGGATTTTCCCCCTGAGCAATGGGCGGTTCAATGTGGGCATTGGCATGGCCTCGCATCAAATCGCGAGGCGTAAAGTCAACCTCAAAGCGGCCTTCGAGAAAGCCATCCGGGAAATTCCCACTCTGAGGGAGCGTTTCCTCCATGCCGAACCCCTAACTCCCTTGCAAGGGTGGGGTCTTCCGCTCGGTAGCAAGCGTTTTCCCCTATCGGGCGAAGGTTTCCTTTTGGTCGGCGACGCAGGTGCGTTGATTGATCCCTTTACCGGCGAAGGCATCGGAAATGCTATGAAAGCGGGGTATCACGCGGCGAATTATCTGGGAAGTAGCCTGCTAAAAGGCAGGCGCGAGGCCGAATGGCTGCGTGGCTATGACCAATTGGTGTACCAAGACCTTGGAGGAGAGCTGCAAATCGGCAAAACCCTCCAGCAATTAACCAATTACCCCCGTCTATTCAACCTGGTAGTGGGCAAAGCTGCAGGAAATACGGAACTAAAGGGCCTGATTTCGTCCATGTTTGACGATATCAGCCTACGAAACAAACTCCGGAACCCCTTTTTCTACCTACGTATCCTTTTCAATTAAGAGGGTTTGGTCCATCCATGTCGCCTTGGGCCGCTGATCAATTTTAATGTAGATTTAGACCATTGAGGGGGCAAATAAAACCTAATGATTTACTTTTACGATTCTTAGCCCCATGAAGGGGTGTTTAGAGTGTTACTTATAACCCTTTATCTAAATACCAAGTAATGAAAAAAGTCTTTATGGTCATCATGGGCATCGCCTTGGCCATTTCCTGCAGCAAGAAAGATCAATGGATTCCTAATGATCTCGGTTCCGGCACACCCGGTGGCGGAAGCGGTGGCGGTGGCGGTGGCGGTGGTACCGGCGGCGGTGGCACCAACGGGTTGGTGGTCGCCAAGATCCAGAATGCCTTTGGAATCAATTTCAGCGGAAACTGGTGCGGCCCCTGCGGTGCCAACGGTATTCCAGCCCTTTACAATTTGAGCTCAACCCATGGAGCCAAATTCCATGGAATGAAAATCGGATTGAATGATCCGTTTAGCATTGGTGAAGGTTCTTCCATGGCCGGCACTTACAATGTATCAGGTATTCCCGCCTATGTCGCAGGAGCCAATTTTCTGCAGAGTTCGAGCGCTTGGACTTCGGCCGTCAACACTATTGTAGCGACTACCCCTTCCAATGTCAAGGCGGGTGTTGCTCTTCGTCGAACCAAAGTTGGGGATTCCATCTACGTGGATACCAAGGTGGAGTTCTTCCAAGCCGCCCCCGCCGGTAATTATTCCTTAGCTGTTTACTTTGTCGAGAACAATATTACCGGGGTAAGCCAAGCCGGCCAAAGCGATCCCAACTTCATTCACAAAATGGTGTTCCGCGGTCTTGCTTACCCTATCCCAACCAAGCCCATGGTGGGTAATTGGGGCGCTGAATTGGAAGCTTCCGGCACAGCAATTCCTCAGGGCCGCACCTACGAAACCAAGTTTGCGTATGTAGCACCCCAAAATTTGACCCCAGCGGTTAACCTTAACAATTGCCAAGCCGTCGCTGTCATTTTCGAGACCGATGCCAGCGGCAAGCCAACCCGTGTATTGAACAGCGGAAGAAATTAGTCTTTGCACTTTAGGACTGCAAGTCTTCGCTTTTTGTGGATCCTAGCAGTTTAGTGAATCTTCGCTTTTTTTTCTAAGGCCGGCCTGTCATCAG
>VHAW01000143.1 GCA_016872225.1 Sphingomonadales bacterium
AAACGTCCAAGTAAGAGGTAAAACAAAATAAAATCCCGCGGAAGCGCCTTTTGACCGCATAATTAATGACTTAGTGGCCAGCGTGGGATTGGTAAACGCCAGCATCCATTAATTGCTCCCACTCGGCCGGATTGGAAATTTGAATACGAATCATCCAACCCTCACCGTAGGCGTCTTGGTTGACGAGTTCGGGTTGGGTTTGAAGGAGAGGATTGACCTCTGTTATTTTGCCGCTGAGGGGCATATAGAGGTCGGAAACCGTTTTGACGGCTTCCACGGTACCAAAAACCTCGTGGCTTCCCAGGGTTTTACCGATGCAATCCAATTCAACGAACACGATATCCCCCAACTCGCCCTGAGCAAAATCGGTTATTCCTACGATAGCGAAGTTGCCATCCAGGGCAACCCATTCATGTTCAGCGGTGTATCGGAGGTTGGAGGGAAATACCATGATTATATAAATTTTAAAAGTTCAAATGAATTTGCAGTCAGATAAAACGAAAAAACGCAGAAGGGGGCTAAGAAAATTTAGTTGGCTAGCGTGAAGCGAATACTGACCCCCCCGCTGGTTTGAGAGTTGGGAAATGAAGTTGAAATATAGGGAGTGGACAGCTGGTAATCCACAAAAAAACGCACATTAATCATATCGTTCAGGACATAATCGGCGCTGGGTTTCACCGAAATGGTCTTTCCGCCCCCGGAGGGTTGCGGCTCCACTCCATCCAAATCCCTCATGAGCATGAAATTATCCCGAATATTCAGATCAAAGCGGATATTGAGGTCGTTTTTCAGCTCACGAAGTTCCCCGTTGATCAGGAAGGGTAGACGTGGGTTGTTCCAGCGATAACCGCCCCCAACGGTAAATTCTCGCATCGTATTTTCATTTAGACGGTTGTTGACCAAGGTGAGGGTAAGGTTGCGTGAGGTCTTGTATTCCAGCCTAAGTATGATGTTGTTTTTGAGGGTAACATCGAAACCGATTAGCGGAGTCAGTTGTTCGGCGATGCTAATTTGAGCGATTTGGTAACGTGGATAAAAGTCCTTCGTGTTGATGCTGTCCCGCCTGGAAGCGGCGCCGTTCCTTTCTTGATACACAAGATTCGTCGAAAAATTACCCACTGAATAAACCGAGCGGTAGCCATGGCTGATCATGATGTTTTGGAATCTCTCCTTGAACCAAGGAATCTGGGTAAGCCCCGAATAATTGAGTCTCCAATTAGGCATGGGCAGCAAGGGGAAATAAGAAGTTGAAGCTTTGGCGGGGTTTTGGCCTGTGTAGGCGGCTAGGAAAGAAGGGATAAGGACATCAATGGACTTACGGCTGTAGCCATCTGGGAAGAGGCTATCGATTTCTCCACGACCCGAAGAATTGGGATTGGAACGAGCGAGGCGTTCTGCGATTTCCAGGCGATTCTGTTCAAAGCGGCTAAAATTTCCAGAACGGAGATAGTCGGACTGACCAGGATTGGTGGGGATTTTTTCGAGGAAACCCCGCAGGCTGATGATCGAAACACTAAAGTCACCGGATTCCATGCCGTTGAATTGAGTGATTTCTCCCAGACGATTGGCCCTGAAGTTTTGTTGAAAACGCATCACATCGGTTTTGTTGGCGGTGACCGTGATGCGGAATTCTCGGAACGGCTCCAGCGTAGCTTGAAGCTGGGTATTGAGATTACGATTGGTTACATAAAACGCCGTTAGGTTGGTGTCGGTGCTTAACCAGTTTTTGGTAATGATAGTGGGGCGAAGATCTCGCTGATCCCCAAAGACAAAGGGAAACCCAGGGGCATTGATGTCAGTATTGTTGCCCAAAATATTGGGTTCCTGGTTGAAACCAGGGATGACCGTTCCTTCGGTCAAACTGATGTTCGCTGAGACATTTTTGAGCATAGCCAGGGCTTTGATCCCATTGCGCCATAAACTCAAAGAATAATCCTCTTCGGGTTCTTGCGGTGGCTTTTTACCGCCAGGCTTGGAAGTAGCGGCCCCCTTGGATTTAGGATCTTTGGGCTTGGTCCCTGGAGCGGAAGGGACGGGATCCTTGAGAGGCTGATCGGCAAGAACCTTGCGAAGGAAGGCCCATTTATTGTAAAGAGTATTCATCGTGATATTGGTGTTGATTCGCTGCGTCCTGGAATTTTGAATGGTATTCCCGAGATTTACTGCAGCTAAGGGGGCCGCAATCCACTCATAATTCGCTTGGTATTGGTATGCGATATTCATGAAGTCCATGAGTGGTAATTTGTTAATGGGTACTTGGTAATTGGCGCTCATGGTATGCGTAAATCGGGTCGGCCTACCCCCATTGCGTAAATTGTTAAGCACTGTGTCACGTTTGGCTTCGGTGTCCAGAAGCCCGAAAGGCTCATCAATCCGTGCGGCGGCGGTCGCATCGTACTCCAGCCGCAAGCCCTGGGTCAGATCGTGCCTAAATCCATAAACCCGGTTCATCAAGAAGCTCTTGTTCACCGTCGGGGCAATGCCTTTGCCCCCATCAGCATTGTTACGAAGTTGGGTGTGTTGGTAAAGGCGGTCTATATCTACTCTTAGGGTAAGGCTGGTCGGCAGAAGATTGAAATTAAAATCCCGAATTATGGATAATGCCTTGGGCTTTAGCCATGAGACGGAATTTAGGGGCCGAATAGGATTAGATCTTCCTGAATATTGGTAACCTAGGCTGCCTCGGTAGGTTTGGGCGCTGTTGAAGGCCGTAAAGGGATTACGCTGAAAGAGCTCCGAATAGGCCAGGGTTAAATTGAAATTCGCAAGGTCCCATAGCTTGGGCATTCCGCTTCCTTTGCGAGTTAACTGCAAATTTGTTAAATTAAAAGCCTTGCGTCGGCTGTAGGTTTCTGCTGAATAAATAATCGAATCTTTTTGGGCACCTTTTTCGTAGCCATCCAAAATATTTTTGAGCAAGATATCCCCGTCCAACGGGTTGAATTCAGGGGTGCTGAACGTTTCACCAAATGCTGCATAAATAGGAATGCGTATGTTGGATTGAGAACCGAAGAATTTGCCCAAATCAAGATTGGTCGAAGCATCGTATTGCACCAATTCTTCGCGGGACCTCTCACTGACCTTGCTTTCTAACCCCCCGAATCCTATTCCTTTGTAAAGGCCGGTGGCGCTCAGGGTGCCCAGATCGGCCAATTTCATGTTCAGGTTGCCGGTAGCCGCGGTGCCGGATCGGTTATCAAACTCGGTTAATCTTAATTCGTTGAACCAAATTTCCCCGCATTTTTCAAGGCCGTCATCGGAAGAACCCGATGTTTTGCGAGGATTCCGAACCCCCAACATGATAGTCTGTACTTGGCTGAGGTTCGGGTTTCCAAGAACAGTGATGCGTTGCCCCGAGGTAGTTTGTGTTCTGAAAGGAATATTCAAGGGCCAATTTTGTTTGTTCCTTTCTTTCTTAGCGTCGTTGAGATCCGCAAAGAGAATCGACAAATTGTTGCCCGCCGGCCAGATGCTTTCCGGTGTTCCAGTACCTGGTGCCGTAATGACCAACGGTTGTTCGTATTCGTAATAGTTCTGGTTGTAGTCGTTTCCCAATCGAACAAAAGCCGAAACGTCCCCGTCTTGCAGGTCTACACCCTCGGCGTGCATGAACATCTCCAAACGTTTGTAGGCGCGGATATCAAAAGCCGTATTCTTGAAAGCCGCACGGGAATCCCCGTCCCTCAATTGACAGAATCGTACCTGCAGCGATTGTTCGTTGAGCTGCTGAAAATTGGTGGTAAAAACATTCCTTACCCTTTCAATCCCAGGGGGAAGCACATAAGGTATTGGTAATTTGTTACCATTTTCTTCAATGTTCACGGTGGATAGCAAAAATACCGTGGGATCTCCTTGGTCTACGGGTGTATATTCG
>VHAW01000144.1 GCA_016872225.1 Sphingomonadales bacterium
TGACTGGCCAAAGCCAAATCCGAAGGACCGAACCAAAGGGCAATGACTTTTAAAAGGCTGAATTGGCCAAGGAGCTTGAAGAAGGCCTGAATGCCCGACCATTAGAGGGCTTGGGTTAAAGGATGCTTTCTCATAGATTCAGCCGAATATCAAGGTAAATCTTGGCATAACGGCCAAATGCAGGGCGCCTGTCCGTTTGGATAACCAAGCCAGCCAAATCAATTCCATGGTATGCCGGGTCTAGTTAAACCGATAAGTTCCTTCTACAAAGTAGGCATTTGGCCTATTTAATGTCCGGCCCTGTGTCGGTCATTGTTTCTGAGGCAGTTTTAACCAAATCTTCTTATGAAATTCCTCCTAAAATCCGAGGCAAGGCTTTATTATTGTTTCTGTTTTGATGTAAACAGGAATTTTCAGTTTCTCAGCCCTATTTTTGAAGTCTCATTCCAAACCTATGAAAAAAATCGCATTTTACACGCTCTGTCTTTTGATCTTTGCCTTAGTCGGTGTCCGATTCGATGCCTCAGCACAAGGGGATCCTGCCAAAGCCGGCTTTGAAAAGGCTGCAGATACTACCGCTGCCGCTCTTGCGGATTCTCTTGCTGCCCTTGATGAGGCTACAGCACCCGTCCCCGAAGAAGGTGATTCTATTCACTATGTTTTCAAGCAGTATTTCATTGAGGGGTCTGTGGTTTGGATGACTCCGGTTCTTCTTTGCTTGATTTTGGGATTAGCCGTGGTTATCGAGAGGGTAATTTATTTGAATTTGGCTACCAGCAATAATCGCAAATTGTTGGACAAGGTTGAAGCCACCTTGGAGAGCGGGGGAGTCAATGCGGCCAAAGAATTATGCCGTAACACGCGTGGTCCTATCGCCAGCATATTCTACCAGGGTCTTGATCGGGCCGATGAAGGAGTTGAAATTGCCGAAAAAGCAGTATCGGCCTATGGCTCAGTTCAAATGGGTCAACTTGAGCGGGGATTAATTTGGGTTTCTTTGTTTATTGCCTTAGCCCCTATGTTGGGATTCTTGGGAACGGTTGTGGGAATGATCCAAGCCTTTGATGCGATTGAGATTGCTGGAGATATTAGCCCCTCTTTGGTGGCGGGTGGTATCAAAGTGGCTTTATTGACTACGGTATTTGGTTTGATTGTGGCCATCATCCTTCAAATTTTTTATAACTATTTGATTTCTAAGGTGGATTCGCTGGTCAATGCCATGGAGGATGCTTCGATTGGGCTTATTGATTTGTTGGTTAAACACGGTAAAAAATAATTGGTATGGGCTCTGATTTTATGATAGACGCTGGGTTATACCTTGCTTACGCTTTGTTAGCTGTTGGGGTCCTTGCCGCTGTTGCATTTCCGTTGAAGGAAATGTTACTCAATTGGGAAGCTGCTAAAAAGACCTTGCTCTCGGTGGGCTCACTTTTGATCATCTTTGGTTTAAGTTATTTCTTGTCCGGGAATGAGGTTTTAGAATCCTACCAAAAATTTGATATAACCCCCTTTTCGTCTAAATTAATAGGGGCTTCTCTCATCATGCTTTACATCACCAGCATTTTGACCTTTGTTTTATTAATTGTTGGCGAGATTTTAAGTACTCTTCGCTAATTTTTCTTAAAACCGGAAGCGTCTAACCTATTAACTATGCCAAGAGCTGTTCCCGAAGTCAATGCAGGATCGATGGCGGATATCGCCTTCCTGCTTTTGATATTCTTTTTGGTGACCACCACGATTGACACGGATAAGGGAATTTCCATCAAGCTTCCGCCGATGCCGGAAGAAAATCAGCCCAAGAACGATATTCGGATCAAAGAGCGCAATGTCCTGCAAGTCTTGGTCAATGCTAACGATATGCTTTTGGTCAATGGTCAGCCTTTGGATATCAAAGGGCTTAAGCGTCGGACCAAAGACTTCATTGATAACCCCTCTAAGGATCCTGAATTATCGGAATCTCCCCAGAAAGCGGTTATCTCTCTCAAGAACGACCGAGGCACTTCTTACAATATTTACATTCAGGTTCATAACGAGCTCAAAGCAGCCTATAACGAATTGAGGGATGCCAGGGCGAGGATGCTTTACGGCCGAGGTCTTGACCAGCTCTCCGAAAGCCGTCAAAACGAAATCAAAGATTTTTACCGACAGGTTATTTCGGAAGCCGAACCTGAGGGTTAAAATTCGAATTCAACCAGTTCTCACTTTCACGGAGCATAGCCATGAAGCTTAAGAAAAAAGATAAACCTACCCCGGCGATTAGTACGGCATCCCTCCCGGACATCGTTTTCATGTTGCTCTTCTTCTTCATGGTAACGACGGTGATGCGAGAAACTGACCTTAAGGTCAAAGTAGTCGTTCCACAGGCTACGGAAATTCAGAAACTTGAGAAAAAGTCTTTGGTATCCTACATTCATATTGGGGCTCCAACAGAAACATACAGAGCCCAATTTGGAACAGCACCTCGTATTCAATTGAACGACGCTTTTGCAACACCTTCCATGATTGCGGAGTTTATCGACAAAGAAAGGGCGGCAAGATCGGAGCAGGAAATTCCGTTGTTAACGACTTCGATCAAGGCTGACCGCGAAGTAAAAATGGGCATTGTGACCGATGTGAAGCAAGAACTTCGCAAAGCTAATGCCCTTAAGCTCAATTACTCTTCCAGCTTAAGGACAGAGGTTTACTAGTTCGGTGGCAGATTCCGCTCTAGACCGGATCAAGGCCCCTGTCGCCCTTGAGTTGGCCGGATTCGAATCGGCCTTTCGGGATTTGATGCGCAGTAAGGTTCCTTTGCTGGATTGGATTACCCGCTACATCGTTCGCCGTAAAGGCAAAAAAATACGGCCCATGTTGGTCTATTTGGCAGCCCGATGTTACGGTGATTGCGGAGAGCGCACGCGCAGAGCGGCTGCTTTGGTAGAATTATTGCATACTGCGACTCTTGTGCATGATGATGTGGTTGATGGAGCGCTAATGCGGAGGGGTTTTTGGAGCATTAACGCCTTGTGGAAGAATAAAATCGCAGTGTTGATTGGGGATTACCTTCTCAGCCGAGGGCTATTGTTGGCTTTGGAGCATCGGGATTATGCGGTCTTGCATCTGACATCGGATGCCGTCAAAAGGATGAGCGAAGGGGAACTCCTGCAGATTGAGAAAGCGAGGCGATTGGATATTACCGAAGAAGTTTATTTCCGTATTATTTCAGCCAAGACCGCTTCGTTAATGGCGACTTGTTGTGCCGTAGGGGTGGCTTCGGTGGTTACGGAGAAGTCGGATCCTCGGATTGAGTATGCGCGACAGTTTGGAGAAATTTTGGGTATTGTTTTTCAAATGCGGGACGACTTGTTGGATTTTGAGGGTCATCGCACCGGGAAATCGCCTTTGGCTGATATCAAAGAAAAGAAATTAACGTTACCGTTGATTCATGCGCTGGGTAAAGCTACTTGGTTGGAACGACGCAAAGTGATTGGCATGATCAAAAGCAATCCAGACCACAGGGAGAACATTAATTACATTGTCCGCTTTATGGAGGAATCAGGGGGTATGCAATACGCGTTGCAAATTATGCAAAGCAGAGTGGGGGAAGGTCTGAGGCTATTGGAATCTTTTCCGGAAGGGGATGCTCGTCAGAGCCTTCATGATTTGTTGGTCTTTGCGGCCCATAGGGACCATTAGTGGCCAAAATCTCCGGTTTCCTGGTGTAGGATCTCCAAGACGGAGTCGGCGATTTCCCGGTGGTTCACCAAACGAGGCACTTTGTGTTGACCACCTAATTTGTTACGGCTTTGAAGCCAGCGATAGAAGGTCCCGGTAGGTAATACAATAATTTGTGGCTCCAGCAGGGCGAGGTTTTTGTGTCTTTTGGCA